>JAAOZO010000230.1 GCA_011605715.1 Nitrososphaerota archaeon
AGAAAATAAAAAGCTCCATTTTTTGTTCTCTTCCTTTACTCCTTTTATAAAGAAGTACAAAGAAAAGGCGATCAGGGGAATTCCAATAGTTTCATGCTTGAAAAAGCCTAGGTGGGTTCTATCTATTAAACTTCCACTAAAAGCTATAAGAATAGAGCTCAAAGCACCTACTTCATTATTGGCAATTTCTCTTCCTAACAAGAATACGGCAAGTACTGCAAAAATACTTGAAATCGGAGGAAAGAGTATAGCCAAAGTTAACATATCTACATTTAGTCCCAAGAACCTTACAAAATAGTAAAAAGCATCTAATGCTAAAGGTAAACCAATAGGAGTGGAGCCCGCAGCGTTTCGGCCTTCAGGTACCCAGCTCATCTTGTCTGTCCAAGTTAGAAAAGCATTTATTCCATGTTCTGCAATATATTCTGCTGTTCTGTAGTGCCAATAGGGGTCAAACTCAGAGAGGTAAAAACCATACCTAAAGTTAAGAAGCCTTATCGTTAAAGCAAGAGCGGCACTTACCAACAATACGGAAACAATGATGTATGTTCTAGAGCTAACTGAGGGCCTAAGTTTATCTACGCTACTAGCTGTCGACTTGAGCGAACTTGAAATTCTCTTTGACAGGCTCATAAGCTTTAATTTCCATGATGGAGGGAGAGTAGTTTTTAAATGTTCTTATTACTTCAAAGAATTTCTAGTTTAGACAGCTAAAATAAGAATTTTTAATTAGTTTGGAATATGAGCGAATAATCTAAAAAATAAAGTAAAAAACATTAGCAATAACTCAGCTTTAAACTTGGACTTTAAAGAAACCAAGCACCTTGCAAGAGAAAATGAAAGTGTAAAGTAAAAGTATATTTGTCCTAAGTTTTTCTTCACGTTGATGAATGCTTTGTCTTTTGAACACAACTGCTAAACTACTAAAAATTATTTGAGCAAAGGTTCCTGAACTAAAAAGAATAGCAAGATAGATCGAAGTTTGGTTTTCCGAATGAGAACCTAGGTTTTCACTCATTCTAAGGAGGTAATAAGAACCTTAGGTTTCTATTTGGAGCAATAGATAAGCATCGTGAGCGGCTTAAGATGACTACCTCGGACTTCTGACGACGGCAACTCAGACAAATGCCTTCAGCACACAAACTTGCAGTAACTTTGACTCATCATCGTTGCCGAGAGTAATTTAAACAAAGGCAAATTTAAATGATTTTGATGAAAGTGCTTATTTTCAGTAAAAAGATAAAGAGTAGATAACGTTATTTCGTAGGTAATTAAAAATATGAACACTAACTTAAAGAAAGACGATTAGGAAACAAAAGATTAGGGAGAATTTTGAGTTTCATAAAAAGCAGCCAGTAGCAACGGGAGAATAACTGTAGCGTCCCCGTAGATGTTGGAAACTTCTGCACTTGGCTTTACTTTATTCCATGATATAGCTTCGCTTATTCTTGCACCAGACAAAGAACCGTCAAACTCGTAGGCTGTTGTTATAGCAACGACATAGTCAAGACCATCTTTGAATTGGTTCCACCATAGAGTATGATGTTTGCTTATGCCCCCACCCAAGATTACTGCACCAGACCTTTGCTTCTCAAAAACCTTATCAGACATAAGTTTTTCATCCTTCATAACATCCAACTTAAATTTTCCCTTTTGATATGAGTATAGAAGAGCAGTTCCAAAAGCTGAATCGACAATTCCTGGTGAGATTATTGGAACGTTCTTCAGATAACATGCTCTTAGTATCGAATTTTCATCATTTATTAAACTACCAATTTCATTCAGAATTTCTGAAGGCGATGCTATCCAACTTTCCTGCTTTCTTGACAAAAAATCACGCACAAACTTTTCTACGATTGGACCATAGGACTCTAATGGAACCAGTACGTTTCCAAGTCTGTGAATATTACTTTCCCTTAGTTTAGAGTCGTCCAAAGAAAAAGCTCCATGGTAATATATACCTCCTAAGGATCGGGCAAGATCGTGATCAATAGTACCTCCAGTAGTAATGACAACATCTACTAGACCATTTAGAATCATTTCAGCGATTACGCCTCTTAGACCTGTTGCTACCAAGTTAGCTGTAAAAGACAAAAACTTAGTACAATCCTTGTCATTGTACATATGTTGCAGTATGCCTAAAGCTTTTCCAACTTCCACAGACTGAAAACCTCCAGAGTGAAGATAGAAGTTAAATAAGTCAGAGAAGGTACGTAGAGACTTTAGTTTGTAATCCTTTATGGGTTCAGATTTAATTGGAGACATTTCAAACTATGATTTATCTCAGCTTTTTATGCGCATTATCTTTGCCTTACTTTGAACTTTCCAGTACTCTACAGTAACGCCAACAGCAATGGAGGAAGCAAGCTGAGGATCCTTGGGCATTGGAAGTTCAAGAGTTTCATAAGTTTCAAGGTCCATGATTTGTATGTGGTCTCCAAGGAGAGCTAGTACTTGGCCATTTCTCTTTTCGATCATAGGCACTTCTACTTTTTCATCTACAGGACTCATCAGAGTATGTTTTGCCTCATCAAATAAGCCAATGCCTACTACTCTTGCCTTCGCACTTCCATGCTTTCCGGGCTTAGAATGCGAAACCTCTACGATCTGGCAGGGCTCGTTGTCTATTAGTATCCAAGACCCTTCCTTTATGGAGCCTAGTTCTACAACTTTACTCATTCTTTATCACCTTCAAGAAACCTTTCTTCTGGTTGACTTAATGAATAATGTAGTTTATATAGTTATTGCTAGGGAGTAGAAAAAAGGGTTCTATAAGTATTTTTCTTTTAATTTAGAAGAACGCTTAATAGAATCCTTTATTAATTTCTTTTGTTTATCGTTTTCATAAAGGCATGAACCACAACCACTATAAAATGGTGTGTGTCTTAGCTAAAGATGAGGCCACGTTAGCAAAAATAAAACAGGTTAACTTAGAAGAAAAAATAAGACCAGAGAAGATTGAATACTATGAGGTTAATAAAGTTGAAGGAAAGCTTCCGCGATGTGATTTGCTTATAGTTGCAGGAGGGGACGGAAGCCTTTTCTATTCAGTAGATAAGCTCGAGGATAACGAAACCCTAATTCTTCATGTAAATTTGGGAAGAAAAGGAGTTCTTGCTGAAACAGAACTAGCAGAGCTTGAGGAAAGAATTGAAGCGTTAAAAAGCAAAAAGTACAGCATTGAAGAAGTTAGAAAAATAGAAGCATATGTTAACAATGAAAAGCTTGGAGAAGCAATTAACGAGATTGTTTTTGCATCAGAGAGCCTTAAGGGAATAATGGAGATAGAAGTCGAAATAGAAAGTCTTGGAACTTTTTGCATTGACGCTACTGGAATATTGGTTGCAACGCCTCTTGGCTCAACTGCCTTTTCAATGAGCGCTGGCGGTCCAGTAGTAGACAACTCACTAGAAGCACTCGTAATTACTCCAATTCTCGCAAAAAGAAAGTGGGCACCATTGGTAGTTTCAAATAATAAAAAAATTAAAATAATGAAAAGAGGAGGTAAGGAAAAACCAACAATAATAAGAGATGGACTTGAGGAAACAAGAATCGATGAAGAAGACCGTCTTTATATAGTTGGGAGCAAGAAGAGAGTAAAGCTAATAAGGTTCGATGAACAGTACTTACTTAAGAGACTAAGGAGAGCGCTGATAGAATGACTGTAGTGATCTACGACACTTCAGCCATCATAAGAGGCATATTAAACTTTAAAAATATTGGTTGCGCCTACACTACGTACTCAGTTCTTAGAGAACTAAAAAAGCGCAATGCCAACTACACAAAAGTAGTTGCGCTAATAGAAGCAAACATTCTGGAGGTGCTTTCGCCAAGCAAGAAAGTCATAGAGATAGTAAAAGAAAAGGCTGCGCAGTTGGGAGAACTTGGAAAAATATCAAGTACAGACCTCGAAATAATTGCACTAGCAATGAGCTTCAGAAATAAAGAAGAGGACATCCTAGTAGTTACAAATGATTTTGCAATACAAAACATCCTTTCTCACTTAAACATAAAGTACAAGAGTATTGGCCAAAGAGAAATAAGAGAGCCTAGAGAATACGTGTACGAGTGCAAAAATTGCCATAGCAGATATGAAACAAAGTACAGTTTCTGTCCAAAATGTGGAGGGCGAATAATAACTAAGATAATTAGAAAGGACCTAGGATTCAATAAAACTCCTTAATGAAGAAGACTTCGATTTTTCCAATTTTTGATCCCTTTCTTCGCTAAAGTCAAGTAAGCTTAACTCTCTCTCAAAGAACTTTACAGAGGCCTTAAAGTATGGGCTAACATCGTAGTTTGTTATGAGCTCCTGAATGAGACTGTAGTACTTAACTATGTTGGAAGAGAAAACATTTGGTTGCAAAGGATATCCACATTTTATGCATTTTCCGCTTAAAGGAGGTCGCCTGTATTTCTGACCGCACTTTATACACCTAAACCCAGTAGTGTAGAAAGCTTTCACGTTGCCTACAAAATCTCGAATCAAATGAGTACTTAGCAAATCTTCCACAACTTTTTTCTTATCTACAAAATCAGTTTTTTTCAGTAAAGAGAGTTGAATTGCAAATTTTTCTTCTGCTTTGTTAATTAGCCTATAGCTTGATATTGTTGGCCCATTACTTATAGAAGTTGTAGTATGAGTAAAGCTTAATTTATAAGTTAAGTTCTTTCCAACTAAATTTATTAAAGAGTATAAGGAAGAAAGCTCTTCTGATCTTCTTACGCTACTGTAGAAAGCATATGGAAGATTTTTTTCATTCTCAGTATTGTATATCTGATCATCAATTTCTGAAGGATCCACAACTGAAAAAACTACAAGAGGCGAATCCATTTTTCCTCCAGGCTTGTTAGGAGTGTAAAGGTTACTAAAGTTCAAAAAAACATCAAGGGCAAGGGTAAAAGAATCAGCATCGCCATCGCAGTCTCTTCTCTTTGCTTGATGGTAGAAAGGATGAGCAAAAAGCACTTCTGCATTAGTAAAACCTATTATTCGCCCAACAATGCCACCTACGGTATGTGGAGATATTGAAATGATAAGCTGGCCTATAAGGTCTTCAGGACCTCTTATGTTGTAGAAGGGCTTTAACCCATAAGACACTAGAAGGTCATCGATAAATTTACTTAGATTTATAAGGTGGTTGACAGAGTTTTTTGGAATTATTACATCCTGTGGCTTAATAAAAACAAGCTGTTCATCTGAAGAAAGGGGACTACCATTTATATCAGTTTCATAACCTAATTGACGAAGCTTACTAAACGAAACACCTATTTCAGAAGGTTTGAATGCAGTTAAAGGAGCATTTGTAACGTCGAACCTACAAGTTCCATCTTTGTAGACAAATAGATTGTACTTTGCTCTTAAAACACCTTTTTCTAAGGGCTCAGGAACCCTTAAATCGTTCATCAATGATTTTACTCCTTTAATTTTCTTAGGAACAAACTGGACACCAACTTTTTTCTTTGCATTGTTTATTTCAGATTTTATATCTATAAATCTCTGGTTATATGGTAGCTTTTCAATCCCGCACCTACTACAAATTTTTTCTTCTGATACTTCACCACACCTGGGGCATGTGTAAATAGGCAGTGTTTTTGCACCACAGTTAGGACACCTAAGGTAAAAAGTCTGAGCTTTACACTTTGGGCAGTACCTATTCGCTATTTCAACTTTAACTTGCCCATTAGCACTTAGAATATTTCTTGAAGCACCTCCTGAATTACCTATGGGAAACAACACGTTTGTTGGAGGATCCATGTATCTTGGCTTTGCTGCTTCCGGTCTTCCAACTCTTGCAGAGACTACAGAGCCGGACAGCTTTCTAAGAGTTAGACCAGAAAGCCTAGAAAGGTAAGAAAGGCCATCTTCTCTTTCGTTTGGTGCAAGTAGGCGAGTTTTTTCAATTAAATAGCACAAAAATTTTGATGTGTCCTCGTTGATCTTAATCTTATCCTCGAGAACAAAATGAGGAACTAAGGCTTTCTCAAGAATTGCCTTAACTTTATCAATAAGCGGGAGAATTATTTCCTGACCTAACGTACCTTTTTCTTTAATTTCTAGTAACAGGGTAAAGACTTCTTCTCCGCTACAAAATTCCCAAAAGTTAAGGAATTTGGGATGAAGGGGCAAATTAACAACTTTAGAAAAAAGTAAAGCTTCATCGAAGGTCACTTCGTTAGGATCTTCAAATATTTTGTTCAGCCTTTCTTCAGCAACAAAAGACTTTATCTTATCTAAAAATAGTGGAAGTTTATCTTTAAGTTCTGCGCACCACTCGTCCTCAGAGTAACCAGGCGCGTCAAGCTTTCTGTTGTTTTCTACATAATCTCCAATAGAAATGAGAATATCTCCTAAAAACAGTATTTTTTCTACATCATTAAAGATGTTTTTGTTAGGAATGGTTGATAGCTTCACAACAGAACTATTCTTCAACTTAACTATGGGAGGAAGAATTGAGTCCACAGAAGCAACAATGGCAGATTTTCCAGGCCGATCTAGCCTAAGCTGAGAACCAATTGCGACAAAAGAATTCAGTACATACATTGTGCTTGGATGAAGTCCAATTGCCATCAAACCTGTGTTCCTAGCACGACCATACCTTATTCTTAGGCCTCCGAAGAAATCTTCTGAGGAAATTACAGGCCTCCCTATAAGGACTTCGTCCACGTATGACGAAACATCCAGCTTATTGACCTTTAGATCTTTTAGCCAATCCCAACCGCTAAGATTTAACTCTTTTACAAATTTCATAACTTTGTGAGATCTACCTATTACGCCATCTATTAGAACTCTTAATGCTCCACCACGAATGTAATTAGTTTCTACTCTTTCAAGATTTCTATATGCAGATACTTCAATAGGATCAGTACCAACACCCGTTACTTCAACTGGAATCCTTTCAAGAGCATAAATTAATTCCTTCTCAGAAACTTTAAATTGGAATCGTCCTATTTTTCGTTCATAAATTCTGTATTCTTCAATGTATCGACTTATTTCGTCCTTAGTTGGAGCATAGTTAGACAAACCCAAAATGGATTTTACATAATCTGCTATCAGTATTGAGAGTGCTTGCTCAGTTCCACCGGAAGAACGCATAGGACCAGCAAAATAAACTGCAAGATATTTTGAGCCGTCTTTGTTCTTTTTTATTCTTGTTTCAGTAATACCCTCTAGCGGAGCGGCAGTAGTACCTGGAGGGGTTATACATGCAAGTGCAGCTTTTACTGCTAACGTAGCAGCCTTCTCCTCGCTAAAAGAACCAAACCTTCCATTCACAACGTCTTCAACGATAACGAAGGGTACCTTCGTGGAGTCTAGTTGTTTCCTTAGTTCTTTAAACCTCTGAGAAAGACCTTTTAAGCCCAGTAGCTCCTCAATAGCATGCCCATGAGAATATACTATTTTTGATTCAACAAAATCATTTGGATCACTTGATTTAAGCTTTGCTTCTTGAGCAACTTCATAAAGGTGCTCAATGGAGTTTATTAGAAAAGTGTTGTAAGCTTGAAGTTCTTCAGAATTACTTTCGTTTGACAATTTTCTAACAGTTAGTTATGGAACTTTTATAAAAATCTATTTGTTAATTTTGTTTAACTTATCTTTAGCGCCCTCTTTACAGCCTTGCATTATGTCTAAGATTTTATCCTTAATTTGAGAATAGCCTTCAAGAACGTTTCCAGTTACAATTCCGTCAGCACCAGCAGCAATAAGTTCTTTTGCAATCGCACCATTAGTTATCCCACCACCGACTATTATAGGTATGCTTACAAACCTTCTAACGTACGAAATAAATTCAGGAGGAATATGGCGAGGAGCACCTGAACCACCTTCAAAATAAACAAATCTGAAACCTAGAGCTTCAGCGGCCATAGCATACCCTGCAGCTAATTCAGGTCTTTCATATGGAATTGGTCGGGCTCTTCCAACAAAACCTACTGTCCCACCGTAGCCTACAATAATGTACGCTAGGGGAATTGGTTCTAGCCTTAAAGACCTTATTGCGCCAATGCCCAAATACTGCGCACCAATAACATAAAACAGATCATCAGAATTTAGAAGGGACATAAACCAAATAGCATCTGCACCTCTTGCTATGGAAGCAGTACCGCTTGGAAAGATTATAACTGGTATTGAGCTCTCATGCTTTATCTTAGAAATCACTTCTTCATAATCAAGAGAAAGCTGCGCAGTACTACCTCCAACCATTATTGCTGTAACTCCTAATTCTTGAGCAATCTTTGAAAGTGAAACTAAATCACCTGGCTTTTCAGGGTCAACTAAAACGAAATAAACAAAACCATCAGACTCTAATTTTTCATAAATTCTTTTTTCAGTTTTTCCAATTTTAAATATTCTATCGTAGTATTTGCTCATTTTAAGAAATCTCACCACTATAAAAAGCATCTATGAATTTGTTGTAAGCATCAACTTTTTTCATAAGAGGCTTCATAGCAAGAGTATAAGTTAGGCCACAGTTTCCACATTTAACAACTGCGAGAGGATATCCTTCCTGTTTTTCTTTTGTAATTTCAACTGAAACAGCCTTTACTCCACATTTTGGACATTGAAATATTTCAGGAATTGTTTTTCTTACGATCTTTAACTCTCTTCGCTTCCTTCTTCCCATGTTTTACCGTAGACAACTAAGAAAGCAAAAGAAATAAAAGGATTTAGTTTCTGTAACCAGTGAAGAGGGAATACAAAAAAGTATGACAAAAAAGGGAGAAGCAAAAAACGGAGAAATAATTGGAGAAAGTGGGGAAAAAGAGCAATTAAATGGATTGGGAAAATTCTTCGCAAAGCGATCAGCTATGAGTAAGAAACAGATAGAAGCAATATTAAAAACAAGAGAGAAAGGAAGGCTAAGAAAGGAAGATTATGTCTTAGAAAATAGAAGAATTAGCAAAGGGGCCTTTCATCGAATTGTTAAGCAAGCACGGGGGAACATAGAAAAAGCAATTTATACGATACTGTTCATGATCTATCAAGACATCATCACAGAAGAGGACGTGGCTACACTTGTTGCTTTCGTAAATTTACTAAGAACGAACGAAATAGACGAAGAAAAAGAAGAGCAAATAAAGGAAGGTGTTGAAGAAGCCATCAAAAAGATAGTTAAACAAATAACAAAGAAGAAGGAGTAGTAAAATTTTGTGATGTTATGTGACCTCACAAAATCACGATGATCTTTGTTCTGCTATTCTGTAGTGAATAAAAAAGTTAAAAAAGACGATTTAGTGAATAAAAGGCAAATACCTTGTTTTCCATACCTTCAGGAGAAGAAGTAAAAAACCTAAGGAAAAAAGCTAATTTAACTCAGAAGGAATTAGCAGAAAAAACAGGACTTAGCCAGGGACTAATAGCAAAAATTGAGAATAACACTGTAG
>JAAOZO010000115.1 GCA_011605715.1 Nitrososphaerota archaeon
TGGCTGGAATGAGCGTTGTAGTTGGCAGGTTAAGGAAAGCAAGTTCTCAAAATTCTCTTATGCTAACTCTACTTTCAAACAACGTTGTAAGAGGTGCTGCAGGTGGAGCAGTTTTAACAGCAGAACTAATGTTTGCTGAAAGATGCTTTAAACAAAACATTTCTTCCTTCTGAAAAAGATCACTGTTCACGAAGACCCATAAAGTAATGAGTAAAAGAAGTTAAGAAGCCTATACTTTGCTGTATACAGCAAAGAAAGGAAAATGCCTTTTTGTAAAATTTCTCTTGGAACGTACGATTTACTTAATCCATCTTCAACTTTTTTGTAACTCAGTCCTCTTATTATAACTACTGGAATTCCTTCGGCTGCTTGTCCCATGAGTAAAGCTGCAGTAGCTGCAATCTCATCAACTACTATGTCTACTCCTCCATACTTTGGTTTCCCAAATCTATCTTTTGAAGCAAATTTTCTCTTTATTGGTTCTATTCCATAAGAGCCTATTGCAACATCTATGCTTCCAAACTTCGTTATACTAAATTCAGTATCCGTGATAACTACAGCAACTTCCTTTCCAGTAACGCTTTTTATATTCTTTGCTAGCTCCATTGCCTCTTTGTCTGGATCTAGCGGTGTGAATACGTAATGCTCTGCTGGGACATTTGAAGTATCTATGCCTGCATCTGAGGCTATCCTTCTATCTTGCATTTGTACAAGAAGGAATGACCTATCAGATTCTAAAAGATGCTTTGCTTCTTCTGGGGATTCTGTGAAGTAAGATGGGAACGTTGACTCTTTCAGTATTTCATAAACTGGAACAACTGCAACAACTTTACTTGAAAGCTTTAAGATGAGTTCAACTTCCTTTGGGGGCTTTCCAAGAGTTTTAGCTATCTTTTCTACTTTCTTAGAAGTTCTCTCCTGAGGCTTTATTACGTACCCTTTTGACTTTGACAATACTTTGGAAGTTACTACTACTATGTCGTTCTCTTTTATTTCAATGTGTTGCTCAAAAGCTGATTCAACTATTAGCTTTGAAAGGTCGTCTCCAACCTTTATCTCTGGTAGTTTTAGTCCATAAACTTCAAGTTTCATTGAAGCTTGTCTTTAGTAAAAATATTTATTTCTTTCTTCGTCATAGCTTTAATTATTTTGGAAACAACTGGAAGTAGGAAGATAACAACTTCTTTATTTTTAACAATAATTTTAGTTTTTGTTGTGTTCACCTATGAACTAAAGTTCTAGTTTTTAGGCAATCTTCCACAAAGTTATCTCTGAAGAAAACTATTAACCTATCCTTTCTTTAACCTTTCTACGAAAGGAGGAACTGTACCTTTTTTGTTGATTAGCTTTTCATTGCTAAATCTTTTTACTTCTGCTACAACAGATTTTCCAAGTAATCCACCAAACTCAACTTCATCTCCCGCCTTTTTTCCTGGAACTGGAATCACTCTTACTCCTAAGCTTTTATCTAAAGTAATCGCAAGCGCCATTTCGTCTGCAATTATACCTGCAATTGTCTCGGCTGAAGTGTCACCAGGTATTAGTAACATGTCAACTCCAGTATTACAAACTGCTGAAAGTGCATGAAGCTCTTCTAGGCTCATCGAACCTCTTCTAAAAGCTTCCATCATTAAGGCATCTTCACTCACTGGTATAAATGCTCCACTCAAGCCTCCTACATGCGAAACCGCCATGGCGCCTCCTTTCTTTACAGCATCAGTAAGTATAGCTAGAGCAAGTATCGTCCCATGAGCTCCAGTTGATTCTAAGCCCATAGCTTCAAGAATTCCCGCTATACTGTCTCCAACCTTAGGTGAAGGTGCAAGAGAAATATCTACTGCTCCAAAGCTTACCCCTAAGCTTTCAGCTACCTTTTTTCCGATCAGCTCTCCAAGTCTTGCTACTTTAAATGCAGCTCTCTTTACTGTATCGTGCAAAGTCCTAAAGTCAACATCATCTCTTAAGTTTCTTATTGCATTCTCTATAACTCCTGGTCCACTCATTGCTACGTTTATGGAAGCTTCACTTTCTCCAACTCCATGGTAGCTTCCTGGCATAAATGGATTGTCTTCTGGAGCGTTTGCCGTAACTACTAGTCGCGTGCATCCAATTCCATTCTTAGTTAGTTTGCTTGTTTCTTTTATTTTTCTTGCCATCTTCTTTACAGCATTCATATTGATTCCAGTTTCAGTTGAGGCTACATTCACTACAGAGTTTATCGTATTAGTTGAAGAAAGAACTTCTGGGATGCTTTCAATAAGAGCAACATCTCCGTGCGTCTCATCTTTATGTACAAATGCCGCGTAACCTCCTACAAAGTCTATTTTATTTTCTTCTGCGACTCTGTCTATTAGCTTAGCTATTTCAAGAGCATTTTTCTTAGATTCTTCTATATTTTTTTCATAGCATAGTGGTTCAAGAAGAAAGCTTATTGGAGTTAGTGACAGCCTCTTAGTTACTATCTTTACTCCGTACTTTTCAGAAACTTCGTCTACCACGCTACTAAATTTACTTACATGCTTCTTTAGTATCTCCTCAATTCTTGACGAGGTTACTCTTATGTCGTGAGAGGCTGCTTGGGCAATACTAACAGAAAGCGTTACCGCTCTTATATCTAAGTTTTGAAATAAAAGCATGTCCAGAACTTCTGTAACTTCTTTAGATGAAAACCTATAAGCCATTTTATACCCTCTGCATATACTTAAATACACTAATGTGGTTCAAACTAATTGTTACATTTAGTTCTTTTGCTTTTTCTTCAAGTTTTTCTTTAAGGAATGAAAGCTGAACATTTGAGGTTTTTAAGTCTACTATCATTATCATCGTGAATAAACCTCTTAGCACTGTTTCTGAGATGTCAACTATGTTAACATTGTAGGTTGCAAGAACTCCGGTTATGCCTGCAACAATTCCAGGTTTGTCGGCGCCAAAAACGGTAACAACTGCTAGATTTTCTTCGTTGCTCATCGAAAGCCTTCCCTCCTTGGCTTAATATTTCTATTCAATTGCTCTGTTAACTTAAGCTTCATTCTATCATTCCTCTAAACTTTTGAACTACGTTAATTACTTCCTCTTGGTTAAACAAATGAAACAAGTTAAGCCATCTCCAAACGTGATCTAGTCTGCAAACTTTCTTACTGCAAGGAA
>JAAOZO010000221.1 GCA_011605715.1 Nitrososphaerota archaeon
ATATAGCTACTCTAACACTCCAGACCTTAATGCACATGCAAGAATAGCTTATGATGCTGGTGCTGAAGGAGTTATACTTCTTAAGAACAATAACGCACTGCCCATAAGCGAAGATACAAAAATAGCTTTGTTTGGAACAGGACAAATAGAAACTATAAAGGGAGGAACAGGAAGTGGAGATACACATCCGAGGTATGTAGTATCCATACTAGATGGTATGAGAGAAAGGAATCTTAAGGTTGATGAGGAGCTAGTAGAAATCTATGCTAAGTACATAAGTGAAATGAGAAAGAAAGAAGAATACAAACTTGAAGTCCCTGGATTACCTAGACTTCCTCAAGACTTCCTAGACGAAAAACAACTTGAAAGATTTGCAGAAAAAGATGATGCTGCGATCATCGTTATAAGTAGAATTTCTGGTGAGGGTTACGACAGAAAGCCAGAGAAAGGTGATTTCTACTTAAGCGATGATGAACACAATCTTATAAGAAAGGTGTCTCAAACTTTCCACAAATATGGAAAGGAAGTTGTAGTAGTAGTTAATGTTGGTTCTCCAATTGAAGTTGCTAGTTGGAGGGATTTAGTAGACGGTATTCTTCTAGTATGGCAGGCAGGACAAGAAATAGGGAGAATAGTTGCAGATACTATCGTAGGAAAAATTAATCCTTCAGGGAAACTTCCAATTACATTTCCAAAAGATTATTCGGACGTTCCATCTTGGAATTTTCCTGGTGAACCAAAGGAAGATCCACAAAAAGTAGTATACGATGAAGGAATATATATTGGCTATAGATACTACGATACATTTGGAGTTGAGCCTGCTTACGAATTTGGTTTTGGTCTTTCTTATACAAAGTTCGAGTATAAAAACCTTAAAGTAACTATGCACGACAACTCGGTAAAAGTTTCGTTTGAGATTTCAAATACTGGAAACTTTCCTGGAAAGGAAGTTGCGCAAGCTTACATTAGAGCACCAAAAGGAAAACTAGACAAGCCACTTCAAGAGTTGAAGGGATTCTACAAGACTAGACTTTTAAATCCTGGTGAAACTGAAAAAGTAGAAATAGAAATTGATCTAAAGTCACTTGCAAGTTTCGATGGAGAGATGTGGCTTGTTGAAAAAGGAGAATACGAAGCAAGAGTTGGAAGTTCTTCAAGGGATATTAGGCTCGTAGGAAAGTTTACTATTAACGAAGAAATAAAATTTAATCCATAACTTTAAAAAAAGGTAAGCTTTACCTCAAAGAACTTTTTAGCACCTTTGAGTAAAGTTAAAATGTTTCAGATTCTTGAGTTTACTTGGTTTGAACCATAAGCGTTTGTGACCATCTAAAACGTATCCTTTCTAACCAAGTGTTTAGAGAACTATATTTCTATTTTCAGTTTCTTGCCTTTTTTCAAAAAATCTTTTGAGTACCTCAACAAGGCAGTTTCAAGTTCAACAAGATCAATGTTTTTCTTACTCGCAATTTCTTTTAAATCCTTTACGTTGAGCTTTTCCATCGCAACCTTTACTAAAGGTGAAGGTTTAGGATCTGCTTTTTCCCAAGCATAGCGCATCTCACGCAGGAAAATTGAAACTGTTGTACTTCCAATTCCCTTTCCTAGTACTTTGATTTTCTCCTCTAGATCTTCGCTGTTTCTTGCCTCTTGATAAAGCTTATTCAAGTCGCCTCCATAATTTTTCTGCAAGTTTCCGAATACTTCTAGGAGCTTATCTGCAGTAGAAAAATCATACCTAGTGTAGCCACCTTCATCTAAAATTTCAACTAGTTTCTCCCATCCGGCATCTAAAACCTTTTTTGCATTTGTTATTCCATACTTCATAAAGCAAAAGTATGTTTTTGTCGCTGAACTTTCCCTTATCGGTTTCGCAAAAAGGATAGAAGCCAGAAACCACTTAAAGATTTCTTCACTTCTTCCTGATTTTAAGTCTATTCCAAGTTGCTTAGAAAAAGGCTCGCCATACCTTCTCACAAATTCTTTCAGCTTCATAAGAATAAGCTTCAACATAAACTTGACTTGATATGCTTTTCTCTTGTACTGAAACTAAGAGCATTAATCAAAAGTTACCTTGAGTAGAACAACTTTATTCCAATCACTAAAGCAACTACCACAACTAGGAATACAGAAAGCAAAATTGTTGTTTGGCGTAGCTTTTCTGACTTCATTTGCTCAGCTATGTTCTGAAACTTCTGTAAGTTATAATCTAAGCCCTCTGGCTTTCTTTCCCCTAGCCAAAGACTTGAGTATGCTTTTTCTAAGTCTGAAACTTCGTCTGAAGTTAGTTTTCCTTCACTCCTTTTAATAGCAGCACTTAACATAGCTCTAATAAAAGACAAGTCGCGAGGTAGCTCAACTTTGCTTATGCTATCAAGAATACTTTCCATAAAAGAAATTGCTCCACTATCAACAGTACTACCCTTAAAGAGGAGAGACTTTAAGTTTCTAAAAATGATTGCGCTTCCTAGCTTTACTCTTGCTTCTGCAACTTCTTTGCTTTCGCCAGTTAATGCAACCCACTTGTCTAACCAAGTTTCCTCCCAATTACCTTTTCCCTCAGCAATCTCCATTGATATTAACAATAAAGGACGAAGGTAAGAAAGTAAGCATTCACAACCATCGTCACCCCAAGCAGTTATTAGGAAGCCAAAAATCCCTTCGTCTCTAGCAGCAGTCAACGAAGAATTTAAGTTAATGAGAGCGGCATCAAAAGAAGGATAAAATGCATTCCAGTTCCAAAGGCCTGGAGAAATTATTTGAGTTATGTTTTTGTCTTTGAAGAAGCGGATGTTATCTATAAAATGTTCTTTTGAGGCTGTACCATAATCCCAATTGGCAATGATAACGTTCTTCCATGTTGTACTGTTGGCGAGATCGGGCCAGGTCCAAAGTAAAGCATCACCCCACATTATCGGCGTCTTTCCTTTACTTTTAACAATATCAATGAGACCCTTGTAGTAGCTTTCGTAAAGTTTTTGCGCACCACTAACGCCATCAAGTTGGTTCTCATCACCTCCGATGTGTATATAGCTGGAGGGCCAAAAATTAACAACTTCATCTAAGAGGCTATAGCCAAAGTTTCTTGCTTCTTTATTGCTGATGTCTAGTTGAAAAGTATTACCATTCAAACTGTACTTTGAAAGACTTGGAATAGAAAGTATGTTGTTCATGTGCCCTGAGAGTTCAAGAGAAGGAAATACTTCGACTCCAAGCCTTTTGCCATAGTTAACGATTTCTGAAAGCTCTTCTCTTGTAAATTTACCTCTGTTTGAGCCTATTTCAGGGTAGTTTTCCCAAGGGAAGAGATCCTCAAGATAAATCCCTAAGTAATTGTACTTAAGCAGGAAAAGGAAGTTTAGTAGATCCTTGAATGTCTCAACTCTTGGAACTCCTCCTCTTGCTACGTCTAAGTGAAAACCTATAAACTTAAAGTTAAGAGCTTCACCAACTTCAACTTCTGGTAAGTATCCAGGTCTTTGTTTTATCAGTTGTAAAACAGTAGCATATGCAACGTTTAAGTCTCCTGAAACTTCAACCACTCCATTTTTTATTCTCACGTAGCTTGTAAATGAACTTGGTAAAGTTGTGTTAACAAGCTTCCAGTTTCCTCTTGAAACGTTAAAGGCTTCTCTCAAAAAGCTAGGGAAGTTGTAAAAACCATCAAACTGAAACCATCTCCCAGTGAAGTTCAAAAACTTTGGCTCTGGTACTATCTTTAAGTACGAATAGTTTTCAGTAGACGCTCTCACGAAAATAAAGCTAGTTAGAGAATTGAAAGATATAATTTGCGCTACAAGCACCAACAAAAGAAATTTAAAAGTTCTTAGCATAAAACAAGAACTAAAAACAAATATTTAAAGATTTCTCAAGATGCTACTAGTATTTATACGTAAGAGTCTTTCTTGGTTTATACAAGAAACGTGACAAGCTCATAGTGACTTTAAGTCGACAATATCAGCTATATGTTTCTAGTACAACACCTATACCTTTCGTCCTTCCTTCTCTGAAGAGGAAGACTTCATTTTCTTCAACATGTTCTGGTCTTTGAATAAACTGAAAAGTTACTACATCAGAATCCCCAGTTCTTAAAGCATCTTTAGTCATGTTAACAATTTTAGCAGTTTGCCTTATAGTATGAAGATGGATAACAGGAGAATAACCAACTTTTATCGTCGTTGGATGATGTAATACTTTTATGTCAGCTTTAAACTTAGTTATAGATATCAGTTTGGCATTTGTTCCAAGTAAGACCATACCTTTCCTAACTTCATCATACTCAACTTCTGGAATTGCAAAAGTTGCGCTTTGTCCTGCAAATACCCTGTTTACGAACACTCTGTTAATTTGAATACTTTTAATTCTCACTTTCCTGTACATTTTTCTCTCGCCAACAAATGGGCCTATGAAAACATCTTCTCCTGTTGATATTGCACCTTCTTCTACTAGTCCACTTACTACGGTTCCAACTCCAGAAACGTTGAAAAGTTCGTCTACGTAGCATTTAAATGGCTTTGCTACCTTTTCATACCACCTTAATCTTGGAGGTAAAAGATTCAAGAAAGATTTTAGATTTTCTAATCCAAACCCACTTACATTTGAAACCATGAATATTGGAACTACTCTTCCACTTTTCATATTTCTAGCAGCAAGAACTGCATCATCCTTTGATTTAATTACAAATGGAATTTGGTTTATGCCTGGTAACTTAAGAACGTGAGAAATATCGTTTAGAGTTTGTTTTAACTTTTCTTTTGGCGCTATATCTATTTTTGTAACCACGATGAAAACAGGAATTCTCAACGCTAAAGATACTCCAAGATGCTCCTTGAATGTACCAACGATTCCAGAGTTTGCTGCAACAACTAGCATAGCATAATCGGGCAAGTTTCCAGTTATTCCTCTCAAGGTTGTCTTTAAGTA
>JAAOZO010000152.1 GCA_011605715.1 Nitrososphaerota archaeon
ACTTTATCAATGGAATTCTTCCTTAGCTAATGGTTACACTTTAGAAAATGATGCTTACGTTTCTCCAAACAGCTCAAAGATAGAAAAAGTAAAATGGACTTTAGATACTTTCAAGTTACTGGCTAAAGAAGGAAGAGTAGATGTTCTCACGAGCGTTTTTGCTCACACAATTATTGGATTCTTGCTAGACAATTATAATATGTCGGACGTAATTGGCAATGAACTAAAAATTGGAAAGAGCATAACAGAAAGCACAATTGGTATAGTTCCCACTGGAGTTTGGACACCGGAAATGGCATTTTCAATGAAAAACATAAACATTTACAACAGTACCAACCTTTACTACACTTTTCTTGATTCTAGGTATCATTTCTTGAAAGCAGAAGGTAATAAGAGTAGTATTTATGAGCCCTATGTATTAAGAGATAAAGATGGGAGGCAGATAGTGGTTTTCTTTAGAGATCAGGAAGTAAGCGACCAAATCGGTTTTCAAAACAACTTTTTAAGCAAAGAAGATGCTGATAGCTTTGCAAGAGACTTGGTAATAAAAATTCTTGAGAAAGCATGGTTAAGCAACGAGACTTATAAATCCTACAGAGTTTTCACAATAGCTTTAGATGGTGAAAATTGGATGATATTTTCTAAGACTCCTCCAAATGCAGCTTTGTTTTTAGATTACTTCTATGGCTACTTGGAGCAGGCTCAAAGAGACAAAGCTTTGATGACTTGTACTGCTAAGGAAGCATTAACTTTTCTTAAGCCAACTAGAGTTCTTTATTTTGTTCCAACAAATTCATGGCTTGGTTCTTTTGATAAGTGGACTACTGAAAAAGCTCAAACAAGTCAATGGAAACAAGTTGAACTCTTGTATAAAAAGTTAGAGGCATACAAACAAGTACATGGCGAAGACTATAACTTTAAGCGCGCAATGTTTGCTTTTTACAATGTTTTAGACAGTGACTATTGGTGGGCCGAATTTTATTCTCCTCAGGTTATAGATAGTTGGTTAAGTTATGCAAAGCTTTGTTTGAACGAGACAAAAGGTTAATTAGAAATGAAGTACAAGATATTTCTAATTTCAATAGGAGACGTCCAGGAAACTATCTTAAACGAAATTTCTAGTGGCTTACAAGAAGTCTTTGGAACAATTTCTGTATCAATTTTACCTCGTAGTGTTTCACTTCCAAAGAGTTCGTTTAATTCTTACAGGCAACAGTACAATTCTTCTGTTATCCTAGATCATTTACAAAAATTGTTTAACTTCCCTACTCAAACTAAGGTTTTAGGAATAGCAAACGTAGACCTTTATGTTCCTGAACTAAACTTCGTTTTCGGAGAAGCATTACTTGGTGGTAATGTAGCAGTGATTTCGTTAAAGCGTCTTTTCCCAGAGTTTTATGGACATAGCCCAAATCATGAGCTCTTTGTTTCAAGAGCCATTAAGGAAGCTGTGCATGAATTAGGCCACAGCTTTGGTCTAAGTCACTGTGAAAACAAGAGATGCGTTATGCACTTTAGTAATTCAATACTTGACACCGACGCAAAGGAAAAGTATTTTTGCTCTCAATGCAAGAGTAAGTTGTATCTTCTCGGAGTAAACGTTGCGCAAAGCTAATAAAATTTCTTAAGTTAGTTTTGTCTGGAATGATGAAAGAGGTGATCTGTGAGCAACAATGAGCGAACTTCTTTCTGACCGCTGTTTCCACGAGTATGATAAACCTTGACGTTAAAATTAAAAGCTTTTTAATGTTCATTTTTGGTATTTCTAGCGCTTCCATTTAACTCAAAAGTTTTTAGAATCGTACTTTGTTTCTTCGTTTGAACTAAGATTTTAAGAGATGGCTACCTTTTGTTAGTTCTCCTCTTTGCTAACTAAAATTAAACTTTGCATAAGAATCTACTGTTTTAAAGATTTTACTATCTGAAACAAAAGATACCTTTCTACTACTTATAAGCTTCGCTCCTAGGTCCTATAAAGTGAATAGTGATTTTTCTTTCAATCCAATTTACTTCATATACGATTCTTAGATTCCCAATTCTTATGCGATAAGTGTTTTCATAGCCTTTAAGCTTTGCAACATCGAGCCTCCTAAATGGTAAGGGGTCGTTACTTAAAGTTAGTAAGACTTCCTTAATCTTATTTTTCCTCTCCTTACTTAGTGTTTTCAAGAATTTTAGTGTTCTCTTTTTAGCTTCTAATTTGAACATAATTAATCCAAAGACTTTATTAGTTCATTTTCGCTTACTATTTCATCACTACTCTCGATCGCCTCTTTTTCATCACTTAGAGGCTCTTCAAGCGGTATAAGTTTCTCCACTAACTCCTTATATAGCAACCTTATTTCTTTTAGTTCTTCTTTGATTTCTCTTAAAGAAGCTTCAACTTCCGACATACAATTAAGTAATCAAATGTGAGAATTTAAGTATTTCTTTCTGTCCATTAACACAAGAGTGAGGTTAATTTTTAAGTATTTTTTAAACATTGGGAGCAAAAAATAAAAAGGAATAAAAAAATCTGTTGATCTTGAAGAGTTTTGGTGGTATCGAATTTTTTTTAGTTTTTATCCTTTTGCGAGCGAGACTTAAGTTAGTTTTGTCTGGAATGATGAAAGAGGTGATCTGTGAGCAACAATGAGCGAACTTCTTTCTGACCGCTGTTTCCACGAGTATGATAAACCTTTTGAAATAAACAGCACAAAAAAGAAGAAAATAGGCATAAAAATGCAAAAGCTTTTGGCTTCTTTGTATACTGAGAACTGCATTTTTGTAGAGTTTTTTCTCAAGTTAAGTTTAAATACGCTGGATATTTTATCCAGCAATTATGACGATCGTTGCAATTAAGGAGGAACTGCTAACAGAAGATAAGCTCTTCTCTTTAATCGAAGACTATCTAGAAAAAAATGATCTCAGCAGGCACAATGCAAACCTAATCTACTCTTTGCCTTCCATGTCTGGAATACTATCTGGCTTTGTTCAAAAAGAGTACTACCTGAGAAAGATACTCTCAGAAGAAGAGCGAATGTTGCACGAAGAAGGATGGTGGTACCATCATCAAATGAGTCAACTTAGCCCATACTGTGCTGGCTTTTCAGCAGTTGATATAATGAAGTATGGTCTTCAGTCGTTAAATAACTTTTCAATAAAGTCAAGACCTCCTAGGCACCTTAGAACTTTCTTAGATCAAAGTGCAAACTTTATTCTAAAGATTAGTCAAGAAGTTTCAGGTGCTGTTGCGCTAAATGACTTAACTTCTGTTGCTGCTGCTTATGTTTGGTATGAAAGAGAAAGGTTACACAAGAACTTAACTTACGATGATATCAAAAATGCTTTCCAGTCCTTCGTTTACAACGTGAACTTAGACTTTAGGAGTGGCAACTCTCCATTTACAAACGTAACGATAACCATAGGAGGTCCTGCACCTGCATTGATGAACGAGCCAGTTACGATTGGTCAGGGGAAATTTAACCTTAACCTAGTAACTTTTGGACAACTTCCGAAAGAAACTTATGATGAAGTTAACCAAGCCTTCTTTGAAGTTATGGCTGAAGGTGATGCTGAAGGAAAGCCATGGACCTTTCCATTGATCACTTTGTATGTAACTGACGATTTCGACTGGGATTCAAATTCCTTCAATAAGTTACTTGAACTTATGGATAGCTTTGGTGGAATATACTTAGAAAACTACATAAGTAAGCCATTTAGTGATGAAAAGTGGAAATCAAAAGTTGATAACTTAGAAGCAAGAGATCCAAAGCTTCAAAGGTCATTTTGTTGCAGATTTCAAGTTGACTTAAAAGAACTAACTAGAGTTCCACATACTGGTTCAATATTTGGAAATGTTTCCGGAGTTGGTTCCGTTGGAGTTATTTCATTAAACTTTAACCGGCTCGCGTATTTACACAAAGGTGACTTGGATTCTTTGCTTGATCACTTGGATTTATTGCTTGATTATGCAAGAAGTGCATTGAACAAAAAGAGGAAATTCATTTTGGAAAATAAGGACCTTTATCCAACTTTCTTCTATTATGTTGATAACTCGTTGCAAACTTACTTTAATACGATCTCACTTGGTGGAGGACACGAGGGCCTTATAAACTTTGGGATAAAAGATGGAATCTTAAGTGAAGAAGGCTTAAAAATTGCTAAGATGGTTGCAAGGCATATACTGGATAAATTAAAAGAGTTTCAAGACAAAGATGGAATTGCCTGGAATTTTGAGTATGCTCCAATGGAAACTGCAGCAGGTTACTTGGCAAGAAAGGACATAGAGTTTGTTAAGAGTTTATCTTCAGGAAACAATGGGTTTAAGATGTTTAAAGACATAGTTGAAGAAAAAGTAAGCAGGTGGAAAAACATTCCAAAAATATTTGTTTCAGCTTCAGAAGATCGACCGATATTAACCTCTGGTTTCCAGCCTCCATTTAGTTGCAAGAATATTTCAAAGCTAGTTTACGTTTCGGCTCAAACGCAAAATTATGCTACTGGAGGCTCTGTTCTTCATCTTTTCCTAGGAGAAAAACTCAGCATAGAGGCAAAGAAAAGAATGGTTAGATCAATATTCTCAAATTACCCAGTAAAGTACATGACTCTAACTCCAACTTTAACAGTGTGCAATGACTGTAAGCACAAATTTGTAGGAGAGCATTTAGTTTGCCCAAATTGTGGAAGCGAAAATACTACAATTTACTCAAGAGTAATCGGATACTTTAGGCCAATTGCAAGAAAAGTTAAGAAGAAAGATTCTAAGCTTGGCCTTTACGAAGGAGAAGAAAACATTTGGCAAGATTCAAGGAGGGCTGATTGGGTTACCAGAGGAATTCTTACCGAAGATGAAATAAATTCCTTTGTAAGGGACTTTTAATGAGCTTGTCTAACTTACCAAAGTTAGCCGGAATTCTAACTTCAGGAATAGACCACCCTGGTCATATTTCTTTAAACATATACCTTCCTTATTGCAACTTCAATTGCAGGCAGTGTCACAACTACAAGATAGCAAGAGGTGTGTTTGAAGAAGTTCCTTATGAGCAATTGCTTTGGGAATTAGAAAACAACTTTGTTGTTGACATGGCAATAATTACAGGCGGTGAACCAACACTTCATGGAGAAAAACTCCTAAATTTAGTAAAGTTGATTAGGGAAAAAAGAAAGGATTTGCTCGTAAGAATAGACTCGAATGGCTCAAAACCAGAAGTTATTAAACTTGTTTCGAATTATGTTAATGGTTTTGCAATAGATATAAAGGCTCCACCTTTTGAAAAAGAAAAATATGAGTTTACGATTAGAACAAAATTTAACATTGATGCTTTCTTAGCATCTGTAAAAATTGCGGCTGAACTTCCATACACAATTTTCAGAACAGTAAAGTATCCTTGGTTAACTGAAGAAGACTTAGAAAAAATAAGAGACTTCGTAAAAGCGTATGGAGGAGGAAAGCCGTACTACGTTAATCCTTTTGTTGAAGTAGTTGAGGAAAGCGAAAGTTAAGTTAATAAAAGCCCCCTACTAAAAACCTTGGGCTAAGCCATGAAGGATAAACTAGTTCCCCTTGTAAAATCCCCAACAACAAAGAAGCTAAGAGAAGGAAAAGGTTTTAGTGTTGGTGAGCTAAGGCAAGCAGGTGTCACGTTCGAACTTGCAAAGAAGCTAGGAATTAGAATCGACAGGCGAAGGAAGTCTGTTAGAGAAGAAAACGTAAAAACTCTTAAGGCTGCTAAGGAAGCATATGCTAAAGCTGAAACAGCATGATCTCCATTGGTGTAGACCTAGCAGGCTCTACTCGAAGACCAACTGGGTTATGTTCGTTAAACGACAAACTTGTAGCGAAATATTCCACAGTTTATGAGGACTCAGAAATAATAAAGTTTATAGAAGACGTTAAACCAAATGTAGTTGCAATAGACGCTCCCCTCTCGTTACCAAAGGGAAGAAAATCCATAAATGATAGAACTGGTCCTCACCTGAGAAAATGCGATGAAGAGCTACTAAAACTAAAGATAAAGTTCTTTCCAATTACGCTTGGACCCATGAGAAAGCTCACAGAAAGAGGAATTAGACTAGCTAACGAACTAAAAGCAATAGGGTTCAAAGTCATTGAAGTTTATCCTGGCGCTGCTCAGGATATTCTCTCAATTAGTAGAAAAAGTAACTTAAATTCACTAAGAAAAGGTCTTAGTAAACTTAAGATAAAAGGAGAAATTGAAAAGGCCAATGAACACGAACTAGATGCTATTACTGCGGCTTTAGTTGGGCTAATGTTTTTAGAGTCAAAAGCAGTTGCTTTAGGTGATCCAGAAGAAGGCTTACTTTATATTCCAAGAACTTCTTAAAGGCTCTTCTCATACTTTTTACTCTTATTTTTTAACTTATTTTACGACACAAAATTTTTCCAACTCTTTACAATCTATTATATTTCTTAAATTAATCTATTTCGAAATATCGTTCTTCATGTTTTTTGTTCAAGAGGTGCTTACTTTCTTAATTTCTCTTCTCTGCCTTTAATCACCCTTCCACGACTTTCTTTTAAAAATAGTTAAGGCTTGAGCGAAAGAATAAAATAGCTAAGGCTTTTCAATTTCATTAGCGCAATAGGAGAAGGAAAGTATCAAAATGGGCTTAAGCTACGTTGTCCACCCGTTGATTAGAGAAGGTACCGTAGAAGATAGACTTTATCAAAGAAACATAGTTAGTGTGGCAACAAAGGAAAACACTTTAGTCATTCTTCCAACTGCTCTAGGGAAAACCGTTATTGCTGCGCTTGTAGCTGTTGAAGTTTTGTTAAACAACAAATCAAAGAAAATCCTAATGATGGCACCAACAAGGCCATTAGTGCTTCAGCATGAAGAAACCTTCAAGAAAATCATAAACTTACCTGAAAATCATTTTATTGCCATGACTGGAAAAACTACTCAGGAAAAAAGATCAAAGATATGGAACTCAAATTCCAAATTTTACTTCGCTACCCCCCAAATCGTGAAGAATGACGTTGCTACGGGGATACTAAACTTAAAAGATTTTGCTCTCCTTATTTTTGATGAAAGTCATAGAGCTGTTAAAGACTATGCATATACTGAAGTTGCAAAACAATATGCAAAGCAATGCGATTATCCCTTAATCCTTGCTCTAACTGCTTCTCCGGGCTCAAGCCAAGAAAGGATAAAAATGGTTTGCGATTCATTACTGATCGAAAGAATAGAATACAAGACAGAAGATGATCCAGATGTAAAGCCTTATATCAATCCAATAAACATTGAAGTAAAGCAAGTTAGTTTACCTACAGAATATCAGCTAATAAGCGCACTTATAAAGGGGATGCTAAGTGAAAAGCTAAAATGGCTAAAAGAAAACAACTTTCTAAAAGTTGCTGTAAGTAGAGCTACAAAGAAAGACCTAATTGAACTTGGAGAAGAACTTAGAAAGCTCCTAGCTTCCAATTCAAGCTTAGGCATAGTATATCAAGCACTAGCCTATCAGTCTGCCACTCTAACTTTGTTTCACATGCTTGAGATACTTGAAACTCAGGGGATGTATACTCTAAGACCATTCCTTATAAGGGTTGAAAGTGATGATAAGAAGAGTCATAACTTAATAATGAAGGATGCCCGTTATGCAGAAATAGTAAAGCTTGTTTTTTCTGACCCTCCAATAGAACATCCTAAGGTTGAGCTTCTGAAGAAGGTTATCGAAGAGCAACTCACGAAGAATAAAAACTCAAGAATATTGATATTTACCCAATATCGCGATACCGTAACTCACTTAGTTGAGGTTCTAAAGAAAGTTAATGGTGTAAGAGTGGAGCGTTTTGTTGGGCAGGCCTCAAAAGTTGGAGATGAAGGTCTGCCTCAAGAGAGGCAAGTGGAAATAATTGAAGATTTCAGAAAAGGAAATTTAAACGTTCTAATATCGACTTCTGTTGGTGAAGAAGGTCTTGACATTCCTGAAGTTGACCTTGTAGTGTTCTATGAGCCAATTCCATCTGAAATTAGGTATATTCAAAGAAGGGGAAGAACAGGAAGGAAAAGTCCTGGAAAAGTTATAGTTCTTTCTACAAGTGGTACTGCAGATGTTGCGTATTTCTTCTCTTCCTATAAAAAGGTAAAGAAAATGAAAAAAATAATAGAGCAGCTTAATTTAACTTTGCAAAGATCAAAAAGGAGTAAGCTTAGCTACTTCATTGATAAGATGACTCAGGAAGATATTCTTGCACTTCAAAATTCTAACTTAAAACGAGAAGAGATGAAAGAAAGCATTGAAGAATCTGAAATTGAAGATGACAAAGCAAATAAAAAGCAACTTTCTACCGCGAAGAAGTTAATCTACAGAGAAGTTCTAAGATCTGGAACTAGTGGAATCAACATTGATAAAATTAAAGATAAGCTCGAAGAAGAAGGTCTGAACAAAGAAGTAGCAGAAAAAGTTGTTAAGTCCCTTAACAAAAGCGGAATTCTAAAAAGGCACGATGACGTTGTAAAGGTTCCATATAAGAATATACCTAATGCGAAGCTTTTTAACATAGAAGTAGAAAAAGTTTTAGAAGGGCATGCCATTGTTATCGTAAACGATAAGTGGTACGCTAAGCTTTATGCAGAAGATTATGAAGGTCCGAGATACTTGATTAAAAAAGGTTCCTCTTTCAAAGCTCTTGGAGAACTTTATAGAAGTAATAATTCCCTCTGCGTCAAGGTAAGACATGTAGTGCAAGAAAACAACAGTTGAGTTTAATAAAGAAAAAATACAACTCCTTATTTAATTGGCTCAATATTTTGGCTTGTTGTTGACTTCTCTTTTCTTGATGCGATCCTTGCAACTTTACTCCTTTCTTGTAGTTCTACTATGTTTGAAGCTCCCGCGTAACCCATAGCTGCTTTTACCCCTGAAACAAACTCACTTATTACAGAAGCAACTTCTCCTCTATATGGAACCCAAATTTCTGTGCCTTCTGGAATTTCTTTCGAAAATGTTGCATACCTATCTAACGCCATTCTTTTTTGTCTAGCTGATTGACTTCCCATTCCTCTATGCAACTTAAAGTATCTCCCGTTTATTATTGTCATTGGACTAGGACTTTCTTTACAGCTTGCAAAAATGTATCCTAACATTGCGCAAGAAGCTCCAAAGGCAATGGTTAAGGCAACATCGCCAGGAGTTCTGACTCCTCCATCTGCAATTATTGGTATTCTAACACCAATTTCTTCTAATGCATCTGCCGCTTGGGCTACTGCAAAAAGCGTAGGTGCTCCTGCTCTAGTAACTTCTGTTGTTATACAAACTGATCCACTTCCCATTCCAACCCTTAATCCTGCAACCCTATCGATTCTAGATACTGAATCTAAAACTCCTTCCTTTGTTCCAAGGTTTCCAATTACAATATCAACTTCTACTTCCTTTACTAACTTCTTAGTTGCTTCAATTACATTTTCGTTATGAAAGTGTGCAACGTCTATAACTAAAGCATCTGCGTACTTCGATAGGAGCTTTGCTCTTTCAATATCAAACGGAGATACAGCAGCAGCAACTCTAAGTCTCCCTTCATCGTCTCTCGTCGCTTCTCTGTACTCTCCTCTTAGCGCCACATCTTTGTAGGTTATTAGTCCTACTAATCTTCGTTCTTTATCTACAACCGGTAGTTTCTCTACTTTGTGTTTCTTCATAAGTTCAATAGCTTCTTCCGGAGTAATGCTTGGTTCCGCTACAACAACATCTTTCGTCATGGCTTCACTAACTTTTATCGAAGGATCAGTGAATCTAACATCTCTTCCCGTTATTATGCCAACAAGTTTACTACCTTCAACTACTGGTAAGCCTGAAATTTTATATTTTCTCATAATTTCTGCTGCTTCTCCGACTTTAGCTTCCTTGCTTATCGTTATAACTTCCTTGATTATGAATGATTCTGACCTTTTCACAGTCTTTATCAGTTCGAGCTCTTCATCAGCAGAGCAATTTCTATGAATGACTCCAATCCCCCCGTGTCTAGCGAGAGCTATTGCCATTTCAGCTTCAGTCACGGTGTCCATGGGCGAAGAAACAAGCGGTATGTTTATTGGAATGTTACTTGAGAACTTAGTCTTTAGATCAATTTCTTTTGGTTCTACTTTCGACAATCTAGGAAGTAGAATTACGTCATCAAAGTTGTACACGATTTCTGCTTCCTCAAATTTTCTTTGGAACTTCACCATATTCTACTATTCTTAGAAGCAAATATAAGTTTTTCTTCTTCAATCATTTTGCTCCGTTAACTTAAGTCTTGAAGAGCGCAGCAGTCCTTTTTAGCCATAAGAAAGAATAAACATAAAAAGACAAGACCTTTGTAATTAAATACGAAGGAGTGATTTGAGGGCGTTAACTAGTTCTAATGGTGGCTTCTTAAATTTCAACTGCCAAGCTAGAGCATTTGCTACTCTTTTCTTCAATCTTTTGTTATTTTTTGATGTAAAACTAATTAAAAATGAGTGAAATTCAAATATTTGTGGGTACAAGTGGTTGGTATTACTCGTGGAATCTAGAACTTTCATTCGAGTGGTATGCTAAGAACTCAGGATTAAACGCTATAGAGCTTAATAGTTCCTTCTATCGTTTCCCATTCCCAAACCAAGTAAAGTCTTGGGCACTAAAAACACAAGAAATAAACCCAGAACTAAGATGGAGTGTAAAAGTTAACAGATTCATTACTCATGTTTTTAAGTTTAGTGAAAAAGCACTTTCTACGTGGAAGAAATTTGAAACTTTGTTTGAACCACTAAATGAAAGCATAGATTTTTACCTTTTTCAACTTCCACCTAATTTAAGACCAAGCTACGCTTCAAAGCTAGAAAAGTTCATCAGAAAAACCAACTTAAAAGAGCGGTTTGCTTTGGAGGTTAGGAATCTGGAGTGGTTTAGTGGTAAATGGATTAAGTGGGCTAAAGATCTAGAGATTACATGGGTTAGCATTGATGCTCCAGACTATACAAACTTTCCACGGGAAATATATTGTACTAGTGGAATGGTTTACGAAAGAATGCATGGCAGATCTGAGTGGTATTCTCACGATTATACTAGGAAGGAACTTACAGAGGTTGCGAGGAGAATCGTAAGAACAAAACCAAAAAAAGCCTTCATCTTATTTAACAATAACCATGCAATGCTACCGAATGGAAGACTTATAAGAAATATATTAAAAGAGTTAACTGCTAAAAATGATGCGTAGCAACAGAAGTTTTATTGAAACTACTAAGGCCTCATTCCTAGAGTTGCTGTAAGTTTTCTTGTCGGCTTTACGTAAAAGCTTGTCTTTTTTGTTAACTTTGGTTGCTTATAGACACGAAAGCTTTTAATCTTTTTTGATTCTGTTGGCAAAGACTTTAGATTAATTAAAAAGATGAAGTAAACTTCTTTTACTTTTTCGCAAGTTTCCAGCAGTATTATTCATGAGAATGACAAAAGAAGTTAAAAAATAATTAATTTATTTGTTTAAAAGTGCATAAAGTTTATATAGTGTTGTTACTAATAGTGCTGAAGAAGCAAAAATGGACGAAGTAGATGTTAAAATAGTTGAGCTATTACGACAAGATGGAAAGAAAACTCTAAGAGAACTGAAAGAAGCATTAGGCATAAGTGAACCAGCTATTCAAAAAAGGATAAACAAGCTCGTAAAAGAAGGCGTCATTAAAAGGTATACAATAGAGGTTGACGAAAAGAAAGTTGGTTATGGTGTTTCATCTTTCCTAGGAATAGACATCGAGCCAGAAGCACTTGTTGATGTTCAGGCAAAAGTAAAAGAGTTCTCTGAAATAAAAGAACTTTATCTAACAACGGGGGATCATTCACTAATGGCTTATGTGGAGTGCAAGGATCAAAATGAGTTTTCCGAGCTTATTTCAAAGAAGCTTATTCCAATTAACGGTGTGCGAAAAGTCTATCCTTCAATAATATTAGAAAGAGTAAAATAGGCCAGAAAGAATAATTGTTTCCAGTTGAGTGTACGTGAGCGAAGAAGTATCTAAACCAAAAATTGAGTTTTTTCAGCTAGTTCACCTTAAAAAAGTTTTAGAAATAGAGAACGAAAGTTTTAACAATCCTTACGATGAAACAATCTTTAAAGCCTTTTTTCTAAGGCATCCTGAGAATTTTTTGGTTGCAACATTAAACGATGAAGTTGTTGGCTACGTAATGTTTGATGAACTCTATAGCTCTGGAATAATAATCTCGATAGCTGTTTCTCAAAAATTCAGAAGAAGAGGAATTGGAAGTTTACTTCTTACTAAAGCTTTAGAAAAATTAAAAGAACTTGGAGTAAAAGAAGTTCTCTTACAAGTTGAAGTAACGAATAATTCTGCAATCAATTTTTACAGGAAATTTGGGTTTACGGTCGAGGACCTAGTGCCTAATTACTATGGTAAAGGAAGAGACGCTTACCTGATGAAGCTTAAGCTATTGTAATGCATAGAAAGTTTTTGAGGAAGCAAAGTTTAAAAAGACGGTTCTTAATCAAAAAAATCTTATGTGCAGAATGGTTGGTGTTATATCAAATCAGAAAATATCGGCTTCAAAGTTTCTCCTAGATTCACATTGTTCTCTCCTAGAACAGGCAAAACTTGGTAAACAAGGTGATGGGTGGGGCATTGGTTACTACACAGAAAAGGGACTTAGTGTTGTAAAAAGTGAAAAAGCTATCTATGATGAAACTGACCGTTTTACAAGTATCGCTAGAAGTATAAGCTCTAACTTGTTTGTTGCTCATGTTAGAAAGGCAAGTAATCCAAGGAAGCTTCCAAGGGAGGTCCTAATTTCAGAAAAGAACTCACAGCCATTCTTTTATAAGTCCTATTTGTTTGTTCATAATGGTTCTATAGAAATACCAGATCAAGTTCAAGAAAGTTTAGGTAGTTACAAAGACTTTATCCAAGGGCAAAACGATAGTGAAGTTTTATTTTGGCTAGTTATGAAGCTAATCAATGAAAAAGAAAGTATAGTTGATGCATTAAAGAATCTTGAAGCGGAGTTGTGGAAAATTTACGAAAAGTCTGATACTGATGCAAAGTTCCCATTTTCTGCACTAAATTTGATACTAAGCGATGGGAAAAACCTTTACGTGCTTAATAGGTTCTTATATGAGCCAAAAGTTAATTCCTCTTTCTGTTTTAAGGAAACACCCTATTTTGTTATGACGTACAATTTAGAAAAAGATTTATTGGTAGTCTCTTCTGAAAAGATTTACGAAGGAGAATGGAAAATTATAGGAGATAAAAAA
>JAAOZO010000101.1 GCA_011605715.1 Nitrososphaerota archaeon
TTAATTTGTGAAAGAAAATGCATCTTAGAAGAAGGGAAAAGAGGATTCTGTAAAACTAAGATGAACATAAGAGGAAAAATCTATACTGTAGTTTATGGAGACATTTCTGCGCTAGAGTCCCGCCCAATAGAGATTAAGCCATTCTTTCACTTCTGGCCTGGTTCAACAGCCTTAACTTTTAGTACTTGGTCGTGCAACTTCATTTGCCCATGGTGCCAAAACTGGAATCTTTCTAAAGTGGAGCCAAGCATTTACAATGCAAACTACATCCCTCCTGAAAAAGTTGTAGAAATGGCACTAAGGAACCAAGATGAAGGCATATGTGTCTCTTTCAATGAACCTCTAATGCTTTTTGAATACTCTCTTGATGTTTTTAAGGTAGCAAAAAACAGAAACCTTTACAATACTTTTGTGAGCAATGGCTATATGACTTTGGAAGCACTTAAGATGCTTAAGGAGGCTGGGCTCGATGGACTAAAGATAGACGTAAAGGGCTCTAGAGAAGAATACAAGAAGTTTAACGTTGCTAACGTAGAAGTTGTCTGGAGAAATGCAAGAGAAGCAAAGAAGCTTGGAATTCATGTCGAAATTGTATACTTAGTTGTTACTGGAGCTACTGACGAAGAAAGTACTATAGAAGATGTAATTAAAACTCATGTAAAAGAGCTTGGACAGGAAACCCCAATCCATTTCACTAGATACTATCCAGCGTATATGTACAACGAACCTCCAACACCTATAGAAAAGTTAGAATGGGCATACAAAAGATCAAAAGAATTTGGAGTATTGTTTCCTTATGTTGGAAATGTACCAGGGCATGCTTACGAAAACACATACTGTCCAAATTGTGGAGAACTCTTGATAAAAAGATACAACACCCTAGTTTTAAAGTATAGAGTAACAGAAGATGGAAGATGTCCAAGATGTAATATGAAAATTCCAATAACAGGAAGATACGTAAACAAAACTTCTTTCTTCTAAAAAAATACTTTCATGGCTTTACTTGCAGTAGTTCCATACATTAAGACTTACGACCATAAAAGACAATTGAAGAGTAGTTTGTTGCGGCCCATGAAGAAATAAAAGGTTCATCTATTCTTAATAGCATGAAAGGCCCTAATGCAGGATCATGAACAATTATCCAATTATCTTCATATCCAACAACTACTATCGTATGAAGACTAAAGCCAATTTTTAACCTAATAATTACAGGACGATCTTTCTTAAGCTCTTCCAGCAATTCCTCTACAGAAAGTGACTTATACTCGCAATGAACATACTTTTTTAACAAAGGAAGCATGTTTTCAAACCTATCGAATCCCATTGCATTGATTTCTTCTTGCGTAATGTTGATTCCATAGTACAGTAGAACCATACTAGCAGAAGCTTCAGAACAAAAATAAGGCTTTTGCTTTATAAAAGGAACTTTTAAAAGTTTTCTCTCAGTGTAGGACATTTCATAAAAACTAGAGTAATTTTTTAAAATACAAAGAATGAGAAGGATAAATACAAGTGCTACTAGGGCTACATCCTTCAGCTTCAATTTTCAAGTGAAACAGAAAAAGGAATTTTTAAGAATTTTAAGTAGCGTATAAAACTTAGGCTAAATTAAGAAGTGTGTTTGCAAAAAGACGTTATAGTAAAACTAGACGATAACAAGATAAACAAACTATGCTTGTTGAAACGCTTATAAAGAGGAAATATGCTATAGATATTGCAAAAATGGAGTTCGTAATTAGTGAAAGCCCTGGTTGGCATAAGATAGAAGCAGTAGATAACAATACAAAAGTTAGTTGGCTAAGCATTCCAGATACAGAAGTACACTACGGAGCTTCCAAAATAATTGTAGGAGGTATTGCTGGCGTATACACTCCAAGAGAATTTAGAGGAAAAGGATATTCTGCTTCAACATTAAATTATGCTATTGAATGGATGCGAAACAGAGGTTATGCCCTTTCTGAGCTTTTTGGGATCCAAGAGTACTATCATAGGTTTGGATTTGCTACATTCATGGGAGAACATACAGTAACAATTTCTCTTAGAGACGCTTCCAGAATAGAGGCAAGAGAGTATGAATGGGAAATTTCTGATGATCCCTCTTTTTGCGCAAACGATATAGCAAACATATACGAAGAAACTAATGCTAACTGGATAACTTCTAGGGTACGAAAACCAAACGAATGGAATGGATTTAGAAAAGGTGTGAGCTGGGAACATACTCCTAAAGTCTTAGTTATACGTAGTGGAAAACAAGTTTTTGGTTATGCTGCTATTGAACGATGGGCAAATCCAGATGAGTTATTAGTAGCAGAAGTTGGAGCAAAGAGCAACGACAAAGAAGTATATAGAGCGTTGTTGAAAAATTTGTTTAAACTTGCACTTGAAGAAAAGAAAAGTAGAATAAGAATTCATGTGCCACCAGATCATGAAATCGTCAACGTCTTAAGGCCATATGGAATAAGCATTGAAAGTACATTTCTTTGGAGTGGAGGAGGAATGGCAAGAGTAATTAACCTCACAAAGTTACTTAAAGATATTGAAGTAGAACTTGCTGAGCGCTCCAAAGGAGTTACAGGAGAAGCTAGTTTAGAGATTCCAGGAGAAAGCGCAACAATAAAAGTGAATGACGGAGAAGTTAGAATAACACAAGGTTCGAGCTCTATAAACAAAGTAAAGATGGGCCCAGGAGAAGCAGCTCAGTTAATTCTTGGCTACAGAGAACCTGAAGAACTCTTAAGTAAAGTTGAAGCTTATGGTGAACCTGGAGTATTAGTAAGACTCTTTCCATTGAAAACACCTTACGTTTGGCAACCGGATAGATGGTAAACTTTTATTTATAGGTTGGTTGTTAGCTACCAAAAAATTAAACAAGAAAATTACACTCTCATTCTTGAATACTATAAAGCCTTAGTTAAATGAGAACAAGTTTTAAGTCTCAAATGAAGCATAACCTTGAAAGGCTTTGTGAAAACTTACTGGGTCTAAATTTAAGTTTAGGAGAAGCTTACAAAAAGAGCACACTTCTGAGCTTGTAGGAATTCCACAGTACTTGCACCTTAAGGTATCGTTTTCTCTTGAAGCTAGACTTAATTTTGAGTATGTCCTTACTAGATTAAGCTTGATTGGATAATACTTGTAGTCAGGATCTATAAAACTATATTTTATTTTAAGTTCTAGTCCAAATTTGTTCTTAAATGGGCAACTTACTTGAGCCACTGGGAGTTTGTTTAGAGTTGCATAAGTTAAGGTTTCATTCTCAGAAATTTCTGCTAAAGGTTTTATTCTAGATATAAGCTTATCGAATGTAGGAGTAAAAACTGAAATTCTGCTGAGCTGTTCTTTGTCTTGTACCAAAAAGGATTTTACTATGTAGCTAAAGATGTCGTCGAGATTATGGCCTGTTGCAATCTTGTTAAAGTTGGAATAAAGAGCGACATAGTTCATTATGTACCTTTTTATTAGTCCACAAGTTGAACATATTGGTTTCTTAACTTTCTTTGAAATTTCAGGTATGCTTAAGCCAAAAAATTCTCTTACGTTAACGACCTTATATTTTATGCCAAGTGCTTTAAACAAGCTTACAGCAGCATCTTCGCTTTTTTCTGAAAAGTCTTTTACTCCAATATTGAGGTGAAGTCCATATACTTCGAAGTTAAGTTCATTTGATAGCTTATGCATTATGTGGAGTAAAGTTGCACTATCCTTACCTCCAGATATAGCTACAAGTACTTTCTCTCTTTCTTTAACTAGTTTATACTTTAAGAGTGTTCTTTTTACTCTGTTAGTTAAATGTTGAGAAAAATGTTCACTGCATAGGTTAACTCTAAATGGTTTTAGGTTTATCACAGCTTCTTTGTCGCAGAAACTACAGTACAACTCTTCTTTCATTAACGTAGGGGATAAAAGTCTTTTTCCCTAAAGAAACTTATCCTTCGCATCAACTTTAGTCATGGAGAATTTTGAAGAAAGATAGCTAAGAGACTTTCTTGTATACAACTACTTCTACTTTTTCTAGACCTATTGGTTTTAGTATGTAGTCATCTGTCCAATGACGCTCGTCTTCAAATTGTTCTGGGCCTATCCAAGCAGGATCTCCCTCAGCATAGTGCAATGGTCCAAATGCATTTCTGAGCGTTCCTATCACTTTTATCCTTAGATCGTTTTCCCCTTTCCTTATGAACTTTGTTATGTCTAGTGAAAAAGGATAAATGAATACTTTTCCAACTTCTTGACCATTTACATAAACTATGGCTAGTGCAGCTTTTAGACCCTCTAACTTTAAGATAATTTCGTCGTTAGTTTCTCCATTGTATGAAAATTTGTTGCTCAGTTCAAACGAGCCAACGTAAAATGGATAACCTTGATTTACTAGATTAGAGGTTTCTTTTGGAATGCGTTCTTCAACTATTGCTGAGGTTCCTTTTGAAGACAGCTCAACTCCAAAATCCCCAACCAAGAATAAGTTTTCAAGTTCTGGTTCAATTCCAATGCTTCCTTCTAGATCAATTTCATTTTTTCCTTCTTTTAAATAGCTTGTTATGTTCATAATCCTTAAACAGTCGTCTACCCAAGAACCTTCATCCTTCCATGTAACTTCTTCTCCGTTTACCTTTATCTTAAACAACCAAGGTGTTTCCATCACAAGCTTAATGTTCCTGTCTCTAGGATTAGTTTTTACTTCAAACTCGAACTTTAAGGTAAAACTTGTCCCAAGACCTTCGCTAACGATTTGTTTTCTTGCCTTCCAAAGAGGAAGAAGTTCGCTCCAGTTGCTCTTCGTTTTGTAATTACAGTAATCGAGGACCAAAACATTTGGATTAAGCCTCTTAACTTTCCATCCTGAAGTAATAGCTAAAGTTGAAACTTCTCTCAACGAGTATTCCTTTTTTCTTGGCTTTCCTGGAGAAAGGTTAAGCAACAAAGAAGAAACTGGACCAAAAGCATATTCGAAGTATGTTCTTCCATTCTTTTCGTAGCCTTCAAATTCTGTTATTGAACTACTAAGAGTATCTAGTAAATTAATGCTGTATGAACCAAGAATTCCAATTCTCGTGTTTACAACTTTTTCTCTACTTGAATTAGAAACGAAAAGAACCAGTTTATCTTCGCTTTTTCTTAAGTGATAAATAAGGTTGCCTTCTTCATCGCCTTCCACTACGATTGTCCTTTGGCTTTCCTCAAGTATATCTTTTAAAGATTCTGGTGTAAAGTTATTCTTAACTGTGCAACCCTCTATGAACTCAGCTAGTTCTTTGCTTTGCTCACCGTTAACTAAGCTTGGAAGCGGCTTTACAAATATTACTTTACCGCCAGCATTCTTAAACTCCTTTAGCAGCTTTAGTGTACTTTTTGCGATGGTTACGCATGGAGGAACAACTAAAACTTCATAGGAAGCTTTTCCAACCTTAAGTTTTGAGCCTTCAACCTTGGCATACTTTTCCATTAGCATTTCATCTCCTAAATCAAAGTCGATATGTAGCTTAAGCAAAGAGGTTAACAATCCTCTAAGCCATTCGTCAAGAATTCTAACTTTAGAGTCGTTAACTGGAGAGTAGCTTGCCCAAGCACTTCCAATTGGATGAAGCACTAGTACGCTTATTACTCTTTCCCCTCTTGAAAGCACGTAGCTTAGCCTTGAGAAATGAGACTCAATTAATTCATTATACTCCCACCAAGGTTGTCCCCAGTGAAAGTTTAAACCGTAGTCTCTTTTTCTTCTCCCTCTCATAGAGTAAGGAACAAGATGATGATTAAGCAGGTTTACGCCCATTGCTATTAGCCAATCTCCAATCCATTTTCTGTCTTCAAATGTTGGATAATTTCCAGTAGTACCGTAAGTTTCACAAAGAATTCTTTCCTTTCCTAGTTGATTTGCTACTGAAGAAACTTGTTTTGCAGTTAGGAGGCCATGCCAAATTTGCATGCCAAGATGGTCTATGCCAGGAACGTGTTGGTACTCATAGTGAGGCATTGCAGCACCTATGCAGAGCATTTGATCAAGTAAAGCATCTTCAGCTAAGTAATGACCCGTGAACTTTAAATTGTTTTTATCGCACCATTCATATATTTGCTTTGAAAATGACTCCAGGAAAAGTAAAGTAACAACTTTCCAAAAGTCGTACCTTACTTTTTGATAGTCTCCAATTTCAAAGAACAACTTAGGGAGATGTTCAACTATATCGTAGCCATTAACTTCCTTGAACTTAGTTGGAAGACTGTCTGTCCAAGGCAGAGAGAAAGGAGGTATCCTTGGACCTCTTGGAGGTGCCATTTGCCTACGAGGAGGTCTACTTGCTGAAAAGTTTGGTTCATCAGTGAAAACTCCAGGAATTGTTTTTCCAATGTCTTCCTTAAAGTTGTCAACGTAAGGTTTATATGCGAACTTTATGAACTGACTAACAGTTTCATAGTCAAGCAAGTCAACATAGCTTGAACTATTGTACCAAGTTTCTCCTATTGGCGCTACGTACTTAACAAAGGTTAAATAAAGTTTTCCTGAGTTTGCCCTTTCTTCAAAAATTCTCTTGTAGCTTACCGGAAGTCCTTCTTTATTAACTTCGCACTCGAAGCTTGCTATAACGTCTTCTCCAGCATAGCTTCTTGTATCAGAAACCATAACAATTGCCTTTGCTCTGTACTTTGAGCTGGAGAATGGCACTAGCCCACCTGCAAATCCAGAGGGCCAACAAAGCTCATCGTAAATCCAAATGTACATGTTATTTCTTTTTGCTTCTTCTACTGAAGCTTTAAACGCATTGAACCACTCACTGCTTAAGAATGGAGTAACAAGACCCTCTCTAGCATGGAAAAATGCTCCACCGTATCCTGCTTTTCCTAGGAGCCTTACTTCCTCTCTAACTTTTTCTTCTGTTAGCAAGTCATTTATTGACCAAAATGGAGCTCCCCTGAACATTGAAGGAGGATTTTTAAACTCATCCTCTTTTATCATTTTACTTCTCTTCTCATTTACAAGAAAAGTATTTATACTTTTTGATAAGCAACAAAGACTGTCAACTTAAGACTTAATGACCTACTATCTTAGAACAATCTAAAAATAAAGAGGGAAAGTAAAAAGTTTGTTTTTCAACTTAAAAGCTGAGAATTACAAGAAAGGAAGCAGTATACAGACGTTCTTAAATTAGCTTCATGATTCGTTAAAAGTCTTAGTACTAACTCATACCTTTGTATATATTTCAAAACCAAATTCTTTCGACGCCTTTATAGCATCTTCATCAGCATGTGGAGTTACAATTAGAAGCCTGTCTACTTTTTCTCCAGTCTTGGATATGTAAAAATCTATTTTTCTCTTAAAAAGAGCAACATCAGATGCCTTAATATGAGAAGAAACTTCAATTAAAATTGTTTTTTTATCTTTTACAGATATATCTATCTCTACATTGCTGGGATAGCCGTATACAATTCCTTTGTCATCATGTTGTAACCACCTCTCAACTTTCAATCCAAGCTCTTTCTCTAAAAGTCCTTTTAATCCTTCTCTAAATGCTTCTTCCGACATTAATCCCCATCTTGCACCTAAGGCAGAAATATGTCTTTCAACAAGCTCAAAACCTTTAATCATGTCTTCTCTCAAACTTCTTACTTCCTCCCATAGCCTGTTTTGATTTTCCCATAGCCTGTTTTGGTTCTCCCATAGCTTATTCTGGTCTTCTCTTAGTAACTTTATTTCTTCTAAAATTGAATTAAACTTCTTGTCGTACTTATCTAGTTTCTCAGAAATTTTATTGTAACCTAAGTAAGAAGCAATTGCTAACCTAAACTTTTCATCCTTCTTTAATAGTTTCAGAAACTGGTCTTCTAGAGATTCTTTCCTTGACAACCTTAATTTTTTATTTTTATTCAACGTATTTAAGCATAACTATTTTCATACTCGAGTAATACTTTACGTTATAAAACAGTTTTAGCTAAAAGAATTCGTTGTGAAACGTATAACGTAAGTTGTACAACAAAACTTAGAATTTTTCAGATTAAGCTCTTCCCGAGTGCTCCTAGTTTACCTCCCGCTAAAGCTACGCATGAATTCTCGCGCCTAGGCTAAGGAAAGACCTTCTACTTTTGCCTTTCTTTCAACATAACTTACTGAAAACCTTGCAACTAAAGTTAAAAGGATAAGGGAAACGATTAACGCACCGAACTCAATTTCAACCGACCAAATAGTATTTGAGCCTACTATGAAATGCCTTGCAAGATCCATTCCATGAGTTAGAGGGATAGCGAATGCTAAAACTTTAAGTTCGTATGGCATGAATTGAATTGGAACAAGCATACCAGTTGCTACTTGAAACAGAAAGTTAAGGAAGCTATTTAGTGCTGAAACATTTTTGAATATAAGCAGAAGACATGTTATTATCACCCCCAACTGACTTAAAACTAAAAAAGTAAGCACTATTGTGAAAAGTGCCATTAAAATTGAAGTTAAAGATGGCAAGTTTTGCGCGAATATTGCACCTATTGCAAACATAGGCAGAATATCAAAAACTGTTCCAATTAGAGCCTGAGAAATCGAGTACGACAGCATATAGTAGTACATTTGAACCGGAGATGCAAAAGTATACTCTACTTGTCCTGTTGTTAACTCAGATTGAACTTCGTATGGAGAACCCCAAACTGCTGCACCAGTGTAAGTTTGAAATGCAATGCCAACTATTAAGAAAGAGAAATAATTCGTCCCTATGGAAGAAGCAAATCTTGTTGGATCAATGATAAAAGAGAATATGAGGAGGCCGAAACCCCAAGCGAATGACATAAGGACTTCAAGTATAAAATTCATTTTGTATCTAGTTATTGTTTTAATCCTACGCCATGTAGACAAAATGGTAAGGTTTATTAGTTCTTTCATTTTTCTGTATCATCTCCAACCATAACTTTAAAGGCCTCCTCTAATGTTGCTCTTCCTATGCTCACTGGCAACTTTTTACCATTGTTTTTAAGCACATTTAGTACAGAAGGAAGTACTTCGTATGCATCTTTGCAAATTAGGCTAATTCCAGAATCTTTCTCTATTGTATTTATAACTCCTGGTATGTGCGCTATCTGAATCTTTATTCCCTCTTCAACGTTGTTCCCAAGCAACTCTATGGATTCAGATCTTACTACGAAGGACTTCATTTCCTCAGGAGCACCATTGAACAATATTTTGCCTTTGTTAATCATCACTACTCTGTTACTTATTTCTTCAGCTTCTAGCATGTTATGAGTAGTAACGAGTAGCGCAGCATTAAATTTCTTGGCGTACTCTTTTATGTACTTTCTTACCCTAGAAGCAGTAACAGGATCTAAAGATTTAGAAGGTTCATCCATAAATACAATTTTTGGCTTTGTTATTAAAGACCTCATTATGACGAACGTTTGCTTTTCTCCACCTGAAAGAGCGATAAAGTACGAGTCAAGTTTATTTTCAAAACCAAAAGCGGCTGCCAGTTCTATTATCCTTTCGTTAGCTTCATCCTTACTTATTCCATGGAATGCTCTTGCAAAGAACAGTAAATTTTCTCTCGCTGTTAACCTAAAGTAAGCAGACCTTTCACTATCCTGACCAGCGTAACCTATGATTTTTCTTACCTTGTGTCCTTGAGTTATAACATCGTAGCCTCCGACTCTTGCTTGTCCCTTATCTGGAATCAGGAGCGTAGCAAGTATCTTTACAAGTGTAGTTTTTCCAGCTCCGTTTGGACCAAGTAAGCTAACCACTTCACCATAGTTAACATTTAAGCTAACGCCCCTAAGTGCTCTCACCTCTTTCCCTCCTGTTCTGTAAGTCTTGTAAAGTTCTTCTGTCTCTACTGCTACAGCGTTCATCTTCAACCACCAATTTCTTTAAGAATCGAATCTATTCCAGCGTAAACATCCGCAATGTCTGGCTCAATACCATTCAACAAATCGGATACTTGATTTCTTATAATCCTAGCAACAGTTTCTATAAACCTTTTACTTATCTCTTTGTTCTCTACCTTTTGAGACCTATTTCCAGAGCTAAGTATAAGTAGTTGTGGCGTAGCTACTAGTTTTACTCCGGGTATGTCTACCGATACACTACTCTCAGAAACTTTTAGCATATAGTTCATTGTTTTTAGCATTAGCCCATCTATGCTATCTTTAGCGTAGACACTTCCTTTTCTTAAGAAAGTGTAGCTTTCTCCATCTGTAACTAGCCTCCACCCGTTCCAAGATGCTTTAACCTTTTTTCCATCTAACTTCACCATTGCTTTATTTTTGTTGTCTGATAGTACTAGTGCTTTCTCTTTCCTCTTTCCACTTTCAACTACATGAATAAACGGGGTTATAGAAATTGTAGACTCTCCATTCTCCTCATGAACTCTAATCGGACCAAACCTAACTGATTCATAAAAATCTCCATACTCTTCAACTTCTATGAATGGGAGCTTTACAACAGATTTCTTTTCTTCACTTTTTTTGCTTATGTATAAATTTCTAGCGGACTCATACTCTTCCACAGAAGCTTCTCTGACCTTATCCTTCTTGCTAAGACTAGAAGAAAAAATAACAGCTGGAACTTTTATTGGCACTAAAATTTTTCCAAGGGTAGTATTTATATCTAAGTCTAAATCTTTAATTGCAACACAGCCTACAAGCATATTTCCAAACTCTATTGGTAAACCTAGAAGTTCTCCCGTTCTTATTTTTAAATTCTCGCCAAGTTGCATTCCTTTGCACTCAAACGAATAAATCTCTTTTTTCAATGTAGTTCTTCTTATTGGCACTATGACTCCAAGCCTCCATGAAAGTATTAACAAAACTATTCCAGCTACAAACAAAGGTAAAGCGTACCTTGTAAATTCTTGTTCTAAACCAAGATAGCCTCCGATAAAGAACATTACACTAACTTCTACAGCAAGTGAGCCAATAGAAGATGCAAAACTTGAAATAAATCCAGCTATACCTTCACTAACTTTCACCTGCAACAACTTTGAGAAAAGCATAAACAGAACGACAGCATAAACTATGTAACTACTGTACTGAGAAACTTGAAGTGTTCCTCTAAGTAGCCAAACTATGATAAGAATTAGCGCAAGAGTTGAAAATATATAAGCTAGCTCCTCAGATAAACCAAATCTAGCTTTCTTCAAGTTCACCACCCCTCAGAGCGCTATAGAATATCGCCATCAATCTAAGAAGGGTTCTACCTCTATTCGTTAGCTCATATTCACCAGAAATATCGCTTTTTTCAATGAGTTTCACATTTCTGAGCTTCTGTAAGTGATGTTGAAGACTAGACTTAGCGTAATCTTGAGGAAACTCTCTTGCAATTTCGCCATAGGACTTTGGACCATAATAAAGAATTTTTAGAATCTTGATTCTGTCGGGAATTGAAACAGAACGCATTGCAGCAGAAGCTAGGTCTTCTGGCATTTCATCTATTATGCTTCCAAGGGTATCTTCTCCTATTTGAGCAAGGCTTTTGCTTATGCTTTCCCTTATGACTTTCACTAAATTTGTTGTTATTTCCTCTCCAATGTTTATTGCAGGTTCATAGCTGTAGTAACGAGTTCTCTTTGCTCCTTCTTGTGCTCTTAGTAGCTCGTCCCTTAACTCTTCAACCTCTCTTAACTTCTTCTCTAATTCTTCTAACTTTCTTCTAAGCTCCTTTACTTCATCTTCGGCGTTAGACAATTTCTCGCGGTCTATATTGTTTGGACTAGTATATAAGCTTTGTCCAAAAAGTTTGGGTCTAATGTCTAATATTTTTGTACAAGCCTATTTAAAAATATAAAAAATAAAACTATTAGGTAAAAAATAAGAAAGTTTAAAGAAATAAGCTTAACAATAAGAGTTACAAAACTACTATTTTTATTACGCAGCTCTTGGAGATTCATGAGCTTAGAGCTCTTCTTAAGTTCATCGGAGCTCTTACCAGTGCCTTCCCTGTCAGAGTGAACTCACTTCAAGCCTTCATTAGCTTTTCAAAAAGCTTTTGGCTTGGAGAAAACTAAGACCTGAAGGTTTTTACAGAAACTCGACAAGAAAGCCTACGATTTTTAATCATAGGATGAATTGTCGAAAAGTTTATAATCCGCTGTTCTACACTAACAGCATAAGAGATGAAGCATCTAAAGATGCTGATGGAGTTGCCCTAAGCTATATGCTTAGAGGCGGGGCTTCTTTGACTAAGCCCTTAACTCCAAGTGAAGCTTCTTCGCCTATGTCTTGTAGGCTTAGTGGCGGAGAAGCAGAGATTGGGGAATCTCCCGACTTCAGTCGTGGAGAATGTCAATATTCTGGTCTTTTTTATCATTCATCATGAGAACCCTTTTGTCGCATTACTTTAAAACCAGCTCTCTGTAAGATTTTAATTAGTTTTTGAGAACTTATAGGATGAACCCTAAACAATAGCTTTCACTTTTTGTATACCAACTACTTTTTGCTTAAGGATTTCTTCTTTTTCTTCATCAGTTAAA
>JAAOZO010000227.1 GCA_011605715.1 Nitrososphaerota archaeon
CCTGTTCCAAACAAAGCTATTTTTGTATCTTCGCTTATGGGCAGTGCGTTATTGTTCTTAAGAAGTATAACTCCTTCAGCACCAGCATCATAAGCTATTCTTGCATGTGCATTAAGGTCTGGAGTGTTAGAGTAGCTATATCTTCTAAAGGATGGTGAGTTAATAAGTACTTTCAGTATGTTTCTCACGTTTCTGTTAAGAACTTCTTCACCAAGTTTTCCTTCTCTAACAGCATTTATTATTTTTTCTACTTTATCTTCTCCTCCTGGCATTATCATATCATTTCCAGCTCTCATCTGTTCTACTGGATTATTTCCTGCGCCCCAGTCTGTCATGACAAATCCTTGAAATCCCCAATCTTCCCTTAGAACTTTTGTTAGAAGCCATTCGTTTTGAGAACAGTATTTTCCGTTTAGCTTGTTGTAAGCACTCATTATAGCCCATGGCTTAGATTTCTTAGTAGCAATCTCAAAACCCTTAAGGTATATTTCTCTAAGTGCCCTTTCTGAAACAACTGTATCAATAAATACACGGTTTGTTTCTTGATTGTTAGCAGCAAAATGTTTTAAACAAGCGCCAACTCCTTGTGATTGAACGCCACTTACAAAGGCAGCGGCCATTTCACCGGAGAGAAAAGGATCTTCTGAATAGTACTCAAAATTTCTGCCGCATAGAGGGTTTCTGTGAATATTCATGGCTGGTGCAAGGAGTATGTCTACTCCATACTCTCGCACTTCTTCTCCCATGGCTCTTCCGACAGCTTCTAAGATGTTCTTGTTCCAAGTAGAAGCCAGCATGATTTCAACTGGAAATGCAGTAGCGTGATAAGTTCTATTGTCCCCCTCTCTTACTGGGTTTATTCTAAGGCCGGCCGGACCATCCGCAAGAACAACTGATGGTATGCCAAGTCTTTCTATCGAATGCGTCTCACCTGCAGCACCAGGTATTTTTGGGGGCGCTCCAATTCCCACAACGATTTTTGCTTTTTCTTCCAAAGTCATACGAGAAACTATTTCATCGGCCTTCTCAGCCATCTTATCGAACCCCAAAAGGATAGTTAATCATTTATGTATTTAAGTATTTTCTTGTTTAATGTTATTTCCACAAAAGTTCGTATTAACTTAAGAGCAGTGTTTCTTTAAATCTTAGTTAAAAAGCATTGATTTAATTAACTTCTAACTTGAAGACTTACTCAGAGGCTAAGCTTTCTGCGAAGCCATTAACTTGATGTTCTAAGATGAAATAGAATAAATCGAGAAAATGTAGGTCTCAGAGCAAAACTTATGAAGTCAAAAGAATACTAAGTGCCAGATAACTATGAAGATTTTAATAACAGGTGGTGCAGGCTTCATAGGTCACAATCTCTCTATCTACTTAGCTGACAAAGGCTATGAGATAGAAGTGCTAGACTCTCTTGAGAGGTCTTCTCAAAGAGCTATTGAAATCTTAAAGTCTAAAAATATAAAGGTAACAAGAATGGACGTAAGAGATAGAAAGCTTAAGGATAAGCTAAATAGCTTTGATGCTGTAGTTCACTGCGCAGCCTATATAGATGTTGAAGAATCTACAAAAAGGGCCTTGGACTACATAAACAACAACGTACTGGGGACTGCTTCTGTTGCTGAGGCATGTGTTTCATCAGGAGTTGAAAGACTTGTCTTTATCAGCTCTGCGGCAGTGTACGGAATTCCTAAGAAGCTTCCAATAAGAGAAGACCATCCTCTAAAACCAATATCGCCCTATGGCTTAAGCAAGCTTCTAGGTGAAAACATTGTAGAATACTATTCTTCAAAGCTTAAAACAGTAGTGCTAAGGCTTTTCAATGTTTATGGACCTGGACAATCAAGCTATGCTGCTGTAATAAAAAATTTTTCTGAAAGGCTTTTAACAAATAAGCCTCCAATAATATTTGGAGATGGAAAGCAGACAAGAGACTTCATACACATAAAAGATGTATGTAGAGCAATTGAGCTTTCTTTAAAATCAGAATGTACTGGAGTGTTCAACATAGCTTCAGGAAGTCCAGTAAGCATAGAAGAGCTCGCACACCTTATGATAAGTATATCTGGTGTGAATGTTAGTCCTATTTATTCAAGTCCAAGACCAGGAGATATAGATAAAAGCTGGGCAGATATTACGAAGGCTAAAGAAGTTCTTGGTTTTGAACCAGAGGTAAGCCTTAAAGATGGGCTTAAGGATGTTCTAATTAAAACTAATACTTAACGCTGAAGGAGCTTCAAGTTTTTGAGAGAAACGCCAATTTAAATTAAGGGGTTAGCACTCCAATATTCAGAGGATTTTTACTTAAGGATTAAGAGCAGAAGCAACTTAGCCTTAAGAGAAGAGTAGACAACTGACGCTTGTTTTCCAACCAGATTCTCTCAATAGGGCTATAGATTCCTATCAGAGCGATGAAAAAGGCTGAAATGGCCTTAAGTTGATAGTCTCTCTTAAAATGGAGAAACATTTATATACCCCGTATTTTAACTTTTGCGACGTGACGAATATGCGCCAAACAGATTAGTGTGCTCAAAATGTTGTAAACAGTTTAATTTACTAGACAAAAGAGTACTTTGTGACTGCGGTGAACTTCTAGAAGTTAAACTTAACAAAGTTGCGCACAAGCTTTCATGGAGTTCATTTAAAAAGAGAAAGTTCAACTTATGGAGGTATAGGGAACTAATTCCCTTACCAAAAGACGCAACCATTGTTACTATGGGCGAAGGTGGAACTCCTCTAATTTCTTCACATTCAATTTCCAAAGAACTCGGACTAAAAGAGCTCTTCATCAAGTTCGAAGGTTCTAATCCAACTGGAAGCTTTAAAGATAGAGGAATGAGCGTTGCAGTATCTTTCGCTAAATATTTAGGAGTAAAGTTAGTCATATGCGCCTCGACTGGAAACACTTCGTCTAGCATGTCTGCTTATGCAAGGAGAGCTGGAATCGAACCAATAATAGTGGTTCCAAGAGGGAAAGTAGCAAAGGGTAAGTTGTCGCAAAGCATCCTCTATGGCGCTACAACCATTGCAATTGAAGGAAATTTTGACGATGCATTACAAGTAATACTTCAAGCAAGCTCGTTGGGGCTGGTCTATCCCTTAAACTCAATTAATCCTTGGAGAATAGAGGGGCAAAAGACTGTTGCATTCGAAATAGTAGACGAACTTAACAAGGTTCCAGACTGGATAGCTTTACCAGTTGGAAATGCTGGAAATATTTCAGCAGTATGGAAAGGTCTTCTTGAACTAAAAAAGTTTGGCTTAGTAAAAGAAATTCCAAGGCTACTTGGAGTTCAAGCAAGTGGGGCTGCACCACTAGTAAATGCCTTTAGAAAGGGGCTTGAAGTACCAGAACCAATAAGCGATCCAGAAACTATAGCTACAGCAATAAGAATAGGAAACCCAGCTAGTGGGAAGAGAGCATTAAAAGCGATAAAAGAAAGTAAAGGTTACCTTGTTGCAGTTAAGGATGAAGAAATCATAAAGGCGCAAAGGTTGTTAGCAAGACAAGAAGGAGTTGGAGTTGAACCTGCTAGCGCTGCTGCTGTTGCAGGAGTGCTAAATGCTGTTGGAGAAGGCATTGTAAAGAAGGATGAAAGTGTAGTTGCAATTGCAACAGGTCATGCTCTTAAGGATCCCGATACAAATTCTTCGCATGAATATTCTTTACTAAATGCTTTAAACGTCAACGAGGCAGTCGGCCTAATAAGAAATCTATCAAGCTTAAGTCTAAAAGAGGTGAAAGCTAATGCTTCCGTACAACCTTAAAGAAGTAGTAAGCGCTTCACTAAGAGTTGAAGCTCCAGCATCAATTGCAAACCTTGGTCCATGTTTTGATATTGCATCTGTTGCAATAAGTTCCTTCAAAGACGAAGTTGAAGTAAAAGTTGAGGAAGGAAATGGTAATGTAGAAGTTGAAGTAGTAAACGAAACTCTGCCGGAGGGTAATCAAAATACTGCCTATGGTGCTGCAAAATCTCTAATTGAAAGTTACAACATTGATAACTTAGATGTTCTAATAAAAGTAAAGAAAGGGATTCCTGTTGCTGCTGGCTTAGGAAGTTCAGGAGCAACTGCTTCCGCGGTAACTTTTGGTCTTTCGAGACTGTTAAACATTAACTTGAGTGATGAAGAGATGGTTTACCACGCTGGTAATGGCGAATCTGTCGTGAGTGGAGCTCCGCACTATGATAATGTTTCAGCATCTCTTTTTGGAGGAATTGTTTTAGTAGATCCAAGTACTATGAAAGTCATAAAGCTGAACGCTCCAAACTTTTATCTTGCGTTAATTACTCCAAAAATAAAGCTTGGTAACTTTAAGACTAAACTTGCCAGAGGCCTACTGCCAAACACTGTTGATTTAAGAACACACGTTGTTCAAAGTTTTCAAGTTGCAAGATTAATAGTTGGCGTTCTTAACAACAACCTAAAGCTAATCGGAGAAGCTGCTTCCAGTGATTTTATTGTCGAAAAAGAAAGAAGCAAACTAATTCCATTTTACTGGGAAGCAAAGAAACTAGCACTTTCAGAAGGTGCCCTAGGCTTCAATATATCTGGCGCAGGCCCAACAGTATTTGCAGTTTGTAGTAGCGAAAGCATTGCAAACAATGTTGCAAAAGCAGTCTCAGAATTTTTCATAGATCATGGCGTAGCTGCTTCTCGTTGCGTAACTACTCCAAGTCGATTTGGTGCAAAAATAGTTGGGAGGAGGTAGTTACAATGAGTAAGGTTTTCTTGTGTGGCTTCGGGAACGTTGGAAGGGCTTTTATAAAGCTAATCCTTTCTAAGAGGGAGCTACTTGTAAAGCAAAACTACGACCTCAAAATTGTTGGAGTTATGGACTCAAATGGAGCCGCGCTAGATGCTGAAGGCTTTACCGAAGAAGACCTCTTTAGTCTACTTAATGTAAGGAGAGGAGAGGTCTCTAGCGCTGAAAAAGGAAAAAGGGGAATTAGCTTTGAAGAAGCTTTAGCTGTAGCTCAGCCAAACATTGCTGTAATAGTAACTCCAACTGTTTATTCTAAAGACAGTCCGGGAATCCGTCTTTCCTTAACTGCCTTAAAGAATGGTTGTAATGTTGTTACTGCTGACAAGTCTCCTGTAGCATTAATGTTCGAAGAAATGATGAAAGAATCTTCTAAAAGAAATCTAAAATTTAAGTACAAAGCAACTGTTATGGCTGGAACTCCAATAGTTGATATGCTTTCTCAAATTAAGCTATACGATGTTGAAGAGATTGAAGGGATATTAAATGGTTCAACGAATTATATATTGACAAAAATTTCTAGAGATTTCTTATCTTTTGAAGAAGCTTTAGCCGATGCTAAAGCGTTAGGAATTCTTGAGTCTGATCCAAAACTAGACCTAGAGGGCTTGGATACTGCTGCCAAGCTTGTGATAGTTGCAAATACTTTAGGTTACAGTATGAAGATGGAAGAAGTGAGAAGAACTCCAATAACAAAGCAGGAAGAAAAAATAAAATCAATTTTGAAGAAAAATGAAGCTCCAAAGTACGTAGGTGTAATCAACTTTAATTTAAGAAAAGCTCAGGTAAAGCTTTCGAGGTATCCTTATTCAGATCCAATGAGCAATGTTAACGATACACTTAACGCAATTAGAATAAAATCTTCTGTTAACAATATCTTTGTAGTTGGAAAGGGTGCTGGACCACTAGAGACTGCTCATGCTCTTCTTAGCGATATAGTGTCAATAATTAGAGGTGGTTAAAGATGAAAGAAATAGCTGTCCTTAAAATTGGTGGTTCAATGCTTAAGGAGGCTTCTAGCTACGAGAACATTGCTCATCAAATCAAGGATTACTTTAGCAACTATGAAGCTTTAGTTGTTGTATCTGCGATGAGTGGCGTTACTGATGCTATACTTTCTTCACTAAGTGGCGAAATAAAGTCTTTAGATTACGTAGAGTCGCGTTACTTGGAAACAGCTTCAGCCATAGGAGGCAAAAACTTAGTTAAGGAAGTTCAAGAACAGTTAGATCAACTAAAGCAAGTTGTAGCAGTATTCCGAAGAACTAGGGATCGAAATGTTTTTGACTACGCGTTGAGTTTTGGAGAAAAAATAAGCAAGAAGCTAATGATAACTGCACTTGAAAGCCTTGAGCTAAAAACAGCAAACATTAACTCAACAGAAATAATAATAGCGAGTGAACTTCAGAATTCAGTAGATTACAATCTAACGTTCAATAGAACAAGAGACTTTATCCTTAAGTGTTTCAAGGATTCAAGAGTTCCAGTTATGGAAGGCTTCATATGCGGAGACTTAAGCGGGCATACTCATACACTAGGACGAGGAGGCTCCGATTATACTGCAACTATAGCTGGAACCGCTTTAAATGCAAGAGTTGTTCACCTTCTTACTGATACTCCTGGAATACTGTCTATAAATGGTATGTTTGAAGTAAAGCCAAGAGTGGTTAAGTTCATGAACTTTGAAGAGGCGTATGAAGCTAGCATGTATGGCGTTAAGCGGCTTCATAGGAAAACTTTTGAGCCAATACTCATGTTTCATCCAAGAACTAATGTATTAGTTGGTTCAATTGAAAATTCAAAGACATGTGTAAGTTGGGACATTCCAAAAAACTACATAAACACCGTAAAGCTCATAGCATATAAAAACCATAAAGCAAGTAAACTTTCTAGAGTCGCTATTATTGGAAATGGAGTAAAGCAGTTTGGCTTTCTAGAAGATATAACTAGCTTAATGTGCCAACTAAAGATAGAGGTGAAAGAATTGAAGTTTAGTTCCAATAAGCCTAAGTTAGAGGTCGTAGTAGATAGAAATTACCTTGAAGAACTGGTTTGTAATCTTCATGAGAGTTTTTGTAGGGGGTGGTAAAGCTGGATAAGCTAGAAGTAACAGTACTTGGAGCCTCTGGAATGGCTGGTCAGGAATACCTAAAGCTTCTATCAAAGCATCCATTCTTCGAAGTAAAGCATATTACTGGAAAATCTTCAGTTGGAAAAAAGTTAAAAGAAGTTGTAAAGTTTGACGAAGGTAAGATAGATGAAAGCTTACTAGAACTGGCAATCGAAAAGACAGACGTCGAGTCTATGAAAAGCGACCTCTTCTTTTCAGCGCTTCCTACAAATGAGGCTCTTCACATCGAGCAAGAGCTTGCCAGGAGAGGATTCAAAGTTGTAAGCGATGCTAGTGCCTATAGAATGGAAAGCGACGTTCCTCTCATAATTCCTGAAGTAAACCCAAACCATCTAGAACTAGTTGAAGTGCAAAAAAGGAGAAGAAGTTGGAGTGGCTTCATAGTTACAACGCCCAATTGTACGACTGTTGGGTTAGCTATTGTTCTAAAGCCAATCTATGACTACTTTGGAATAGACGAAGTTGTTGTAACAACGATGCAGGCCCTCTCAGGCGCAGGCTATCCTGGAGTTCCTTCCCTTGACATCATCGCAAACGTTATCCCATACATTGAAAACGAGGAGGAGAAAGTATCAAATGAAACTCTAAAGATACTTGGGACCTTAGAAAAAGAATCAATCAAGCTTGCAAACATAAGTATAAACGTTTCATGCAATAGAGTTTCAACTATAAATGGCCATCTTGAATCTGTGTTCTTGAAAACAAGGAAGAGCTTTAGTCTCGAAGAAGTAAAAAATATCTTAGCTTCTTTCAAGGGTAAGCCTCAACTCCTAAAGTTACCTTCTGCTCCAGAGAAAGTTGTAATCTTAGACGAAAGAAAAGACAGACCTCAACCAAGGCTCGATTATATGGCTGGTTCTGTGGCTGGAATGAGCGTTGTAGTTGGCAGGTTAAGGAAAGCAAGTTCTCAAAATTCTCTTATGCTAACTCTACTTTCAAACAACGTTGTAAGAGGTGCTGCAGGTGGAGCAGTTTTAACAGCAGAACTAATGTTTGCTGAAA
>JAAOZO010000215.1 GCA_011605715.1 Nitrososphaerota archaeon
ATTCTACACTTACTGGATTGAGCCAAGGCTAAAGAACAGCGAAATTGAGAAACTAAAAGAGGAGTTGAAGAAGGGTAAAGGAAAAGGAGAAGAGAAGGCAGGAGTTCATAAAGGAAAAGGAAAAGAAAGTGACAAGATGCTTAAGCCATCTTTTGGAACTGGAAAGGAACCAGTACTACCGACTAGTCTTGGGAAGCCATATTCTAGTATTCCAGAGAATTTAGTTGAAGATATAGTTTGGAGAATGCTTTGGTACATTGCAAGGGCTAAGAGAGCTATGTTGATTTACTTAGAAGAGGGAAGAAGACCAGAACCAAGCCTCTCAGTCTCGAAGTATCCTGTTGACTGGAATGTTGAAGACGACGTAGAAGACCTTGACCTAGAAGCGAGTTTAGATGAAGGTAAGATAAGAATTGAAGTTAACACAATAAAATGGGAAAGCGAAGCAAAAGAAAAAGGTAACAATCTAACCATAGGAAGAATTCCTTCTAGCATAATAGTGTTGGATTCAAGCAAAAGCATGGAAAAAATTTTTGATGATGCAGCCACTTCTGCATTTATTAGTTTATTAACTTCAGAAAGGATAGGTAGCAACGCAGCAGTTATAAATTTCTCAACAAACTACTACACTAGAGAGTGGGAAAACTCACTGCTTGAGAAAGAGATGGCTTTAGCAATCAACTTTAATGACATGACAATACTGCCCTTAAACGAAATACTAAAACTAGTGGAAAAAAGCCAAAACAATGTGCTAATCAACATTATTACGGATTGTGGATGGCAAAATATAGAAGAAGTTCTTCCAAGTTTAAAGGAAATCGTAGAACGAGGGCATAGGATTACAATATTTTATTTGCGGGGAGGAGAATATATAGAGAACTTAGAGAAGATAAACAAGATAAACAGAATTAAGATAATACCAGTAAGAGAGCCTGAAAGAGATCTTCAAAACATTGTAATAAGAGAAACAGCTAAAGAGTATGGAAAGGAATTGATAAACTTAAAGTAAAGAAGAAAGATTAATAAGCTTTAAGTCAAACATTAAATAAACAACAATGAAGTTATCCATATGCAACGAGATATTTGAAGGATGGAGCTTAGCTAAAACTTTCCGTTACGTTAAGCAACTTGGATACGACGGTATTGAGATTGCACCTTTTACAATAGCTGGTAGCGTAGAAAAGGTTTCAAAGGAAAAAAGGAATGAAATAAGAAAAGAAGCAAATGAGAATAAACTTGAAGTTGTTGGCACTCATTGGGTTTTGGTAACTACTGATAAGAATTTAAACTTGTTTAACAAGACTGGTGAAACCAATAAAGAAGCCATAAACTACTTAAAAGAAGTGGTAAAGTTCACTGGTGAAATAGGAGGGAAAATAGTTGTCTTTGGATCTCCAAAACAAAGAAGTGTACCTTCAAGAGAAATTTTTAATCAGGCTTGGAATTCTGCTGTTTTAGCTTTTAAGGAAATTGGAGACTTTGCTAAGGATGAAGGGGTGACGGTATGTATTGAACCTCTATCAAGAGAACAAACGAACTTTATCAACAACGTTCGTGAAGCTAATAGGTTCATAGGAGAAGTGAACCACGAAAACATAAAGCTCATACTTGATGTTAGAAGCATGTGCGATGAAAAAAGACCCTTCAATGACATAATTGCTGAGGGTAAGAGAAACTTAAAGCACTTTCACTCAAATGATTGTAATGGCTATATTCCAGGCTCTGGCTCAGCCAACTACAAACAAATAGTTCAAGGTTTGTTAGAAGTTGGGTACTCAGGCTACTTATCAGTTGAAGTTTTTGACTTTAAGCCTGATCCAGAAACAATAGCTACTAAAAGCTTAGAGAACCTCAGAAAATTCTTAAAGAGTTTTGGAACTTAAACTTAGTTTAAGACGATTAACGTACTCTTTTCTTGTTGAGCTCACTAAAAATTTAAAAGATCTTTTGCATTAAGAATAATTCATGGACGTCTTAACAGTAGGAGAAGTATTAGTTGAATTTGTAAAGAAGAATAGAGATTCACCCCACTACGAAAGGGGAGAATACGTTGGGCCATTTCCAAGTGGAGCACCAGCAATATTCGTCGATACTGGAGCAAGACTTGGAATGAAAACAGGAATCGTTGGAGGAATTGGAAACGACGAATTTGGAAAAGTTATAAAAGACAGGCTAGAGAGAGATAGTGTCGATACTCGTAAACTTTTAGTTTTTGAGGGAATAACTACTGGAATTGCATTTGTAATGTACTTTTCTTCTGGCGAAAGGAGGTTTGTTTTTACATTAAAACAATCTGCTGCTGCACAAGTAAAGCCAGAACATATAGAAGAAGACTTTATTAAAGAAACGAAGGTTGTTCATATTATGGGGTCAGCGCTCTCTCTCAACGAAAGCATGAGAGAAGCATGCTATAAAGCTGTTAGGATAGCAACACAACATGGACTAATTGTAACTTATGATCCAAACTTGAGAGCTGAACTTATTGAGCCAAGTTTGATTAGGAAGATATCAGAACCCATCTTAAAGGTAGCAGAGCTAGTAATGCCGTCAAAAAATGAACTATTTGACTTAACTGGAAAAAGAAGTATAGAAGAAGCTGCAGAAGAAGTTCTTAGATATGGAGTAAGACAAGTTGTAGTTAAGCTAGGAAATGAGGGTTCTTACTTAATAACGAGAGATGAAAAATACTTTGAGCCGGCTTATGAAGTTAGTGAGAGAGACCCTACTGGAGCTGGAGACGCTTTTGATGCCGGGTATATAATGATGTACTTAAAAGGAAAGAATTACAAAGAAAGTCTCAAGTTTGCAAATGCCGTTGGCGCCCTGAAGGTCACAAATTTTGGTCCTATGGA
>JAAOZO010000016.1 GCA_011605715.1 Nitrososphaerota archaeon
AACAATGAGTGTAGATGACAAATAAGTTACAATGTCTATTATACGACTACCTCCAATCATTGCCTTTAAGTCATTGTTTCTAATGTATGCTTGTATTTGCCTTATATCAAGCCTTGCAATAAGAATTTTTTCACTCAATTGCTTTTGAGGTTGTTCTTCGTTAAGCTCTGAAAATATTGGATTGTCGTTTGATATTTTTGAAACAACCTTACAAAATTCTTCAGTTAGTTTTTTTATGTATTCAGTACCAAGATAATTATTCCAGAAATCCCAGTCATTAAACAACTCTTCAAACATATCGTTAAAGTTTTTTCCGTAGCTATTCGAATACGTCTTCATTTTGTTTTCAAGATCATTCTTTAAGTCCGATTTTTGAGTTATTACTTTTAGAAGTAAGTACTTAATTCTGTCTACATTACTTGCTATAATATCTGCTTCTTTAAAGATTTCGTATAAAAAGTTAGCTGAATCTTTGGACTCTCTTATTATTTTTTTGGCACCTTCAAGTATTTCTTTCGCTTCTTCTCCTTCTGTATAGTCGCTAAAGATTTCCTGAATGAACTCTGCAGATATTTCTTTATGATTAGCCCAGTCTTTCACTTTTCCAATGTCATGAAACAGAGAAGCTAACCTTAAGGTTGCCAATTCTTTTGAGCTAGTGTTGCTATTCTTACTCTTTTTCTCTAAGTACAGACTAGTTGCAATAGCTGAAGTAACTAAACTATGAATTAATAAAGAAGACGTATTACACGCAGGTCTAGTATCTGCTGGAAAACGTAAAAGCCTAAATATGTTTTCTCTTACTTGCTCATCATACAATTTGCCACTTACGAAGAGATCTATATTTTTGTTTATCCTTTCGTATATTTCACGAATATTATCAAGCAAGTAAGGTTCGTTACAAGACGTTACAAATTTATAGTAAACGTATGCTCCTGAAATAGCCGAACCTATAACTCCTGGTATTGGATCTAAGTAAAACATTGATCTGAGATAAAGTATAAGAGCATTAAGAACCTCATTGAAGTCGTCTGAAGAAGATATTTTTTTGTTGTTTAAAAAGTCCTTCACAACTAAACGTACCGTCTCTTTAAATTCATCAAAAGTTTCTTTAGCCTCGTCTTCGTCAATAATTTCAGAATATAAGAAATCATTTGCTCTTCTTATTGGAATTATGTACCCTCTCACAACCTTCATCTAAATCACCTCACTAAGTTTTTTCCCAGGAGCAATTTCATGATGAAGAAATAAATTAGAAACTTCTTTATCGAAGCTCCACCAAACATTGTATACTTCTCCACTTTTTAGCCAAAATATTTCGATAATTTTATTGTCTTTTTTTCCAAATGCATAGCCCAAGGCTCCAAAATCTTTTACCTCAGAAGTATTATCATACTTAATTACTGTAAAGTCTTTTAAGACAACGACTATAAGTTTACAATTCTCTTCAATAAGATTTTTGCTAAGTTCTTCTCTCCCTAACGTTTTAGAACTCATGAAATAACACCCTTGTTATAATCAATGAAATTCGACAACTCACTGCTTAGTAATTCTTCTTTTGCTTTTTCAACTAGTTCATTAGTGCTCATCTTTGGCAGTTCACTACTTATAAATTCATTAAAGTCAACGAGGTTAAACTTTAATAGGCCAAATGAAAACCTATCTCTATATAATTTTTTAGTAACTTTGGGGTTGTATCTATACTTAAAGCTTCCAATTAATATTGGACTTCTAGAAAATATTTCAAAACCAAGAAATAAGAGACCAAGTTCTACAAAGTTTAAGTTAATAGCATCAACTCGCAAATTAAATTTAGAATTAGGTTTAACAGCCTCTATGTTTAGGTCTTTCAAGAACTCTAAGCTAGTAGATGTTGGTGAAGTTAGTAAAGCGTCGGAAAAGCTTACTCTTGAAGCTAAACTTTGAGTGCCAAATAAGTCGCATACAACGCATACTTTAGGAACACTGCACGAAAATCTAAAGTATGAAATGTCATCCCCCCAAAATGTAAGATGATTCTTTGCAAAAAGTTTATCCAAGAAAGAACTCTCAGCTATGTAGCATGAGTATGAGATAAAACTATCTCCAACTTTTGTAGGTTTAAGTTTATATTCAATGCTAGAACGAACAGCTCCCTTTATAGAAGAACCAGGAATAAAGTAGCTGTTTAAAAGCTTAGGGAAATTTGTACTTTTTTTAAATTTTTGTTTCAAAGCATACACTTCATTAAGTAGTCTTTTAGTTTCTTCTTCTAAATGTAACTTCTCTCCACTTAGTATTCTCCTTTTTAGTTTGTCTATACCATCGTAAAAGTTTTTAGCTTCAGGTAACTGTTCTGGAATAGCGCCACTAAAGATATAGCTACTTCCTGGAACTAATGCTTCAAACTTTAATGTGAGGTTGAACCTGCCCGGAAGTAAGTACTCTCTTGGCGTAAATTCCTTTCTTCTTATTTCAACTTGAATGTTTCTTTCTGACATAATTTATCCAAACCCTCCTGCATTCCTCTAAAAATTCAGAAACATTAGAAAACTTTACAAGCTCATCGTCTTCATCAAGGGGCAATAGTTCGCCTTTTTCTGAAATACTTTCGTAACTACTTCCTACTAGTACACTACCTCGAAGCTCCTTAGGAGTGACTTCTACAGTTCCAAAACCTCTAGACTTGAAACCTCCTATTTTTATGATTCCAAGATTTATGTTATTTAGAACTGTACTTATTAAACCAATAGCATAGTTTGGTAAATTATAGAATCTAATACTTCCTTCAAATTCAGATCCTGGCATCACAAACTCAACAGTGTACAAAGCTCCTTTTTTCACAGCTCCACTTCTTCTGTCAATAGCGATTCCAGTCTTTACTCCTCTTCTTGGAACCTGATTCTTAGGATAAGCATCGCTAAAAGATATATGCGAATAGTAACTTGCAGAACCAAATATCTTACAGGTTAGGCAATATTTAGACAGCGTATTTATTATCGAGTCAACGTCGCCGCTTTTCATAAAGCGTTGAAGATCTAAATCATAATCATTTTTGCAACCTTCTCCCATCATACATGCTCTTATTCCATAAGACCTAGCTATAAATTCAGATGAAGAGCGAAAGACCCCCTTTAAGCTACTACCGGGTATGAATGGAACTTCGGTACCATTAATGTTCATTGTTATAACTTGGAGATCAACAGAAGAAGTTGGGCTTTTTCCTTTTTCTGAACCTATTCTTAAAGGAGATTTTGTAGTATACTTAACAGATACCTCTATAGTTCTATAAATAACACTGTGGGTAAACCATGGAAAAGATTTCGTGGACAACTTACTTCACCTCAGTACTTAAAAAGTTAGTTAATTTTTCTTTTACAACCTCTTTTTGCAGTTCTCCATCTTTTAGATAATATTTAGTTGCATCAAAGCTTTTAATTTTAAGTATTCCTAGGCCTATACTCTTTCTTGCTCCAATCTGAATGCCTTCATCTATCATTTTCTTTAACAAGTACCTTATCACTTTACTT
>JAAOZO010000020.1 GCA_011605715.1 Nitrososphaerota archaeon
CTAGAAGGCGTTTATTTATAAAGCTGTCAGAAATTAATAAAATTAATAATTGGTAGAAATTGAGCTAAATTAAAGCTTATTTTGGCTTAAAGGTATGAAAAATTTGCTTTTTCATGAAATGGCAGAATGCTGAAAGTTAGAGCAAAAACCAGCAAAAGATAAGTTGTTGTTCACTAAGTTAACAATCTTGGAGTTATTACTATACTTAAACAAAGCCTACTTTTTCATAAAAATCGATGCTTGAGTGTAAACAAAAAACTAATGGAAAGTCTTCAGAGACTCTTTGGTGAAATTAGCTTCTTTACCCACTTGTTTACTTCTAGCCGACCATCTTTTTCCTTAAGCACGCCGCTGTTCAATAGCATGTCTACGACGCCATTGCCGTACTTTTGCCTTAGCTTTTCTTCAGATTCAAAGGGAGAAACCTCCTCCACTATTTTTCTTACGTCATCTCTTATGGAAACTGGAATCAAAGGAATACTTACAATTTCTTTAAAGCTTTCATGAATATAGTAAACAGCATTAGCACCAGAGATCATTGCGCCTATTGTTGCTGCTGTTACTTCTGGCTTGTAGCCGGCGGTAGCAAGAAGGTCAACTATGTAACCAGCTTCCCTTTTTGACTTTGTAATCTGCACAATTTTTCCAACCAAGTTTGAAATTCCCTCTTCAAAATCTATCCCATAGCCCTCAACTTTTATCTGCTGCACGTTCATCTTCATCTCCTCTTTCATGTATTTTGCCACTAGGTTAGAGCAAAGAGTTCCAGCACCAGTATCGGTGTAGTAAAGGTAAACTTCTGTTAACTTGTAAGGTAGCTTTAAGCTTTCATAGTTTATTAATGTATTAAGTTCAGCACTCATTCCCTTTGGGTCTTGTCTTAAGCATTCGTACAGGCCAGAAAAAACTGGAGATTTCTCAAAGGCATGCTTCCCAGCTTCTTCGTCTTCTTTGCTTTTTGGCTCAGCTCTTGCCCAGCTTGAAACCTTGTACTTATCTTCAAGATTTTTTATCCCTTCGCACTTACTTACGTATTTGATTACGTTGGTTAGGATACTTGTTCCACATGTCATCAAAATACATCTTTTTGCATCGCTTACCATAACTAAAACAAGTAAAGATAATATTTTAAGCTTTTTTGCTCTGTTGCAAGAGGCGAAGCTACTTGGTAAAAATTTTGTTTGGTTAGTTTTTGTGTTCACATAATACTAGAAGCAACATGGAGTACACTAGCAAAATTACGCTAATACTGGAATAAATATAAAACTACGACTCCAAGAAGATGCTATTGGTACTTTTTCTCCAGCCTAAATACGAATGGCTTCTCCTCGCTTTCAAGATACCTTTCTTTTGTTACAACTTGAATTGCAGTTTTCTTTGAAAGTCTTAGCTCTCTTATCCTTCTTATCTCGTTTTCTTTCGGTACAAAAATTGTAGAAACAACTTTCCAGTACTTCCAGTCTGGAAGCTTTATCTTTTTTCCTTTCTTTATTAAGTTCGGTTGCTTTCTCCCTCTGAAGAATACAATTGTTTTATCTTCAAGAACAAATATACTTCTAATCTTAGCATCAAACTTCATATACTTCACAACGCACGCTAGTATTTATATATCTTACGCAGTATCAACATCAAATTTTAAATACGCTACAAAACTTCAAATTATTTTTTTACGAAGCTAAGAAACAAATTTACTCAGAATACTCTAGAGGAATATAGTTCACCATTCCAAGCCCAGCAGTTCTTCCGCCGCCAACGTTTGAGAACTGAGAAAACTTAAGAAGTGCATCTAAGTCTTTTGCAAATTTTTTGTTGAATAAGTCTTCAGGCAAAGAATAGCCTACTTTTCCCATAAAACCAACAACCCACTTGTTTGCTTTCTCATGCTCATACAGCTTGTAAGTTTTTATTCCGTAAGGAAATCCAGAAATTGCAACGCCTCCAGCACTAACCCACGAAAGTAACCCCTTTAAGTTAAGCTCAACTGGAGAGAATTTCTTCCAAAGCTTTGAGATGCTTCTTAAGAGTAAAGAAGGGTCTGGAAGAGGATAGTATCTATAGGGCGCTTTTTCCCTTTTATCGGTGAGCTTAAGCTTTGCTTCGTAGCGCTCAAACAAGGTTGGAGGAAGCCTAAAGTAAGTTGGAGTTAGGAAAACTAAATCAAACTTCTTAATGGGCTTTGAATTTTCAACGATTTCTTCCCAGTTTACTTCTTTAACTGCAATTTCATTCAAGGGAAACTTTTCGTTAAGCAAAGTAACAGAACCTTCTTGAACTGCATACTCTAAGAATTCTTTTGAAATTTCTTTTAAGAAGATTGAGTATCCAAAGGAAGCTGGAGAAGGATTGTTAACGTAATTAAAGACTACATGCCTATAGTTTTGCTGCTCCAAAGTTAATGTTTTCGAAGAAAAAGGAGCAAGAGTTCTTGAATTATGAATATTTTCAGCGAGCTCAGAATTGAACTTTCTTAAAGTTGAATAAAAATAGCCTCTTATGTAGTAGCCAGAAAAGTAGTTGAAGGCTAAGTTTTTACTGAGTAGAAGCCTGAAAGTTAGTGTGGTAAAACTCATGATATAGAGCCTCTTCTTTCCTTTTCAATACTAGCAACTTCACACAAAATTCTTCCAGTTTCAGTTAAGGTCCAGAAGTTCTTACTTCGTTGTACTATTTTCATTTGTTCGTACTTTCTAATCTTTCGGCTTACAGAAGATTTTTCTTTACCAAGCATAGTAGATAGCTGACTTATTCTTAATGGATTTTCACTAAGTGAACTTAGAAGCTCAAAATCCAGCTTAATAGGCAAGAACATTGGTGGAACTTCAACCTCAGAACCGGTAGATTCAAGCCTCGTTATTATTTTTACATCACTTAACTTATCGTAAGCTGATTTTAATGAAGCTGCTAGATAAGTTGCAAGAACAAGAATTCTTAGGCCTCCAGAAAGTTCAACAAATATTTGTCCTTCCTCGCTTGATAATGCATGATAAATGGTAACCAAAGTATCTTTCATGCTTAGTTCGTTTACTAGCACTTTTTCCAGCTTGACTTGTACTCCTCGAGAGGCCATTTGCTTCAAGAATAGTTCTACAGAACTTAAAGCAACGTCTACTCGTTCAGATTTACTTTGAGATGGTAAAACTATTAGCACTTTATCTCCATCTGTAACACTCTGAGA
>JAAOZO010000110.1 GCA_011605715.1 Nitrososphaerota archaeon
GGCGATGGAAGGAAATTTTTAGAGAAAACTAGGAATAAATACGACATCATTGTTATAGATGCTACCGACCCTATACCCTCTGGGCCTTCTTTGCTTCTTTACTCAAGGCAATTTTACGAAATAGTTAAAAGTAAGCTAGAAGATGGCGGCGCCTTTGTAACGCAGGCAACAGTTTTTGGATCTAATCAGTATACACGAATTTATTCAACTGTAAAGAAAGTTTTTGGTAGCGCCATTTGTTCTCACTCTTTTGTGAAGTCTTTTGGTGATGACTGGGGATTCGTAATGGCTACAAAGAGTGGGAAAATTGAAACAAGAGAAAAAGATGATGTTGAGCTATGGATTAAAAGCAAGCTAAGAAAAACCCCTAAGTACCTGAACGGCGAAACATATGCCGCAAACTTTTCTATTCCAAATGAAGTAAGGAAAAAGATTGAGAAGGGCTCAAAAATCATAGAGGATTCTGAAGCGCTACGTGCTAAAACTTCTGAAGCCTCAGGTGTTTGGGCATTTGAGAAATAAGCAAATACGCAAGTTTTTTCTTTAGCTAAGAAATTTTTGCATTAATTTATTTTAAAGCCACTTACTTAAGGAAAGCTTTTCCAATGAGTTGTAGAACAACGAGAGGCGATCTATTATGAGCTCTATTTTTTCTTCTGAAAATGATCTGCTATGAAGAAATCTTCTAAGCTCCTCAAAGTTTGGTTTAGAGAAAGTTATGGTGTAATCTGTTACAACTTTTGGCTTCATAAATATCTCCCTAACTCTTTCTAGGTTTTCAATATTTTTGTTAAGTACTCTCGTGGGAATTTTTTCTATACGTTCGTACTTCTTTATTAATCTATAAGCTTTTATTGGGCCTATTTTTGGTATACCCTCGTTAAAGTCAGTTCCAGAAAGAATTGCAACATCGATGAGTTGTTCTCTTGAAATTCCGAGACGTTCGAGTGTACTTTTTAATTCTATGATCTCAGGAACAAGCGGCTTCATCCTGAGCTTTGAGGGCAAGAAATCCTTTCCACTTATTGTTATGTATCTTACAATTCGTGGAGCTCCATATAAAAGGGAATCATAATCCTGAGAAGCAATAGCCCATACATCTTCCTTCATACACATGTACGATGCTTGTGCTTCAGCATCTTCAGGAGCGTTGATTACTGGAATTCCCATAAGTCTAAACATTTCTCTTGCATCATTAGCTAGGTCTTTTGTTAATGTTGCTGAAACTACTGCCTTTGAGAAAGCTTTTGCTACTCTACCTTGCTCTATGTTTTTCTTCCACTCTATTAGTGCCTTTTCTCTTTCTTTTCTTCTAGCCTCTAACGTTCTAAGTTTTAGCTCAGAGGGCGTACCATCAAAAACCATTATTGGTTTAATACTGTACTCAGCCATAAGTCTTGAGATTCTCAACGAAGCGCCTAACAAGTGTGAGGTAACTCTGCCTTCTCTATCTTTTAGTAATTCACCATTTGGCATTCTAACTAAAGAGAGGAACTGGTACAACAAATTGTTTGCATCAAACGCAACAATTCTTGAGTATAACTGAGATAATTTTATCTTTCTTGGCTTTACGAGAGGCGAAAGCCTTGTTCCCAAAACTATTCCAGAAGAAATTAACTTAAGAAATAAATAATAAAGCTTTTGCTATCACCAGCTAAGGTTATTAGCTAAAGTAAACTATGCCCTTACTTTCAGTAAGTCCTCGCAATTATGAAAAGGTCAAATACTTTAGCTAATAGACTATATAGCTACCTTGCTATTTTCAAGAAAACTTTTTATTGGAAGGAAAAGTAGGCTGTGGAGAAAATGACTGAATTAATTGAAGTAATAACTAAGCTTCTTAGGCCAAACAGTATAGCCGTTATAGGGGCAGCAAGGGAACCAAGCAAAATTGGTCATGTTGTAGTAAAAAACATACTAGAAAGCTCTTTTCCAAGAGAAAAAGTTTTTCCCATAAATCCGAATGCAGAGGAGATTTTAGGTTTAAAGTGCTACAAGTCTATCAAAGATGTTCCGTACAGTATTGACTTAGCAATCATAGTAGTTCCTGCAAAAATAGTGCCTCAAGTACTAAAGGAAAGTATAGAAAAAGGCATTAAAGCAATTGCTATAATTTCTGCAGGATTTAAAGAAGTAGGCAATGTAAAAGAAGAGCTTGAACTTGTTGAGATTGCAAGAAACGGAAACGCAAGAATTTTAGGTCCAAACATAGTTGGAATCGCAGATACTGTGAAAAAGGTAAACGCAGGCTTCATACAGCAATTGCCTAAAGAAGGAAGGATTGCTTTTATTAGTCAAAGTGGTGCTTTGGCGATAGGCTTAGCTGGCTGGACTTCTCTAAAACAAATTGGACTATCTGACTTAGTTAGCATAGGTAACAAAGCAGACTTAAACGAAGTTGACTTCATAGAGTACTTTGGAGAGGATAAGTATACAAAAGTTATAACTTTGTACTTGGAAGGTGTAGATGATGGAAGAAGATTCCTGAAGGTTTCCAAAGAAGTAAGTAAGAAGAAGCCAATAATAGTGCTAAAACCTGGAAAGTCAGAAAGAACTTCACAAGCAATAAAGTCCCACACTGGCTCTTTAGCTGGCTCAGACAGAGCCTACGAAGCGGCCTTCAAGCAGGCTGGAATAATAAGGGCGCCCACGATAGTTGAGCTTTTCGATTGGGCTACAGCATTTGACTTACTTCCACTACCTCATGGTGAAAATTCTGTCATCTTAACAAACGGAGGAGGTGCTGGAGTCATGGCAACAGACGCTGCTGAAGAGTTCGAAGTAAAGCTTATGGATATTCCAAAGGACTTAGCTGAAAAACTTAGGAAGTTCATGCCTCCGTTTGGTAGCGTGTACAATCCAATTGACCTAACTGGAATGGCTTCGCCAAACGACTATGAAGGGGCTTTAAAGGCACTTTTAGAAGATGAAAGAGTTAACAACATAATAGTATTATACTGTCATACGGCACAAACTAATCCAGTAGACGTAGCAAATGCAATCGTTAGAGTAAAAAGTTCGCTAAACAATGGAAAGCCAATAACAGCAGCATTCATCGGAGGAAAAGAGTGCGATGATGCCATAAAGTTACTTATTTCAAATGGAATTCCAGCATACGACGTGCCTGAGAAAGCAGTTTCCGCCCTTGGTCAATTGTTAAAGTACAACAGATTCCTAAATAAGCAGAAAGCTGTAGGAGAAGTGCAAGAAGTTAAAGTGGATAAGAATAAAGCAGAAAAAATAATAAAAGCTGTACTAAAAGAAAAAAGAAATATCCTTCTACCCTCTGAGGCTGCTGAGCTAGCAGAATCATATGGAATTCCGGTAGTTAGTAAAGTTAGAGTAAGTAGTGTAGAAGAAGCAGTAAGGGCTGCAAATAAGGTTGGGTACCCAGTAGTTTTAGAAGTAGAGTCTCCAAGTATACTCCATAAGGTTGACGTTGGAGGAATAATACTTAACATTAAAGACCAAGATGGAGTAAAGCAAGCGTATGAAAAGATTATGAAAAGTGTAAAAGAAAAAGCACCAAACGCTGAGATAAGAGGAATACTTGTTAGGAAAATGGTTCCACAGGGGCGAGAAGTAGCTATAGGCGTTCATAGGGATGCCGCTTTTGGTCCATTGATAATGTTTGGAAGTGGTGGTACCTTAATAGAACTTTACAGAGACGTAACTTTCAGAGTTGCACCACTAACAAAAGAAGATGCGGAAGAGATGATAAATGAAACCAAAGCTTCGAAACTCATTGAAGGCATAAGAGGTGAGAAACCTTCAGATAAAGAGAAAGTTAAAGAAGTCATAGTTAGGGTTGCAAAATTAGCAGAAGACTTTCCAGAAATAGAAGATATCGACATAAACCCATTGTTTGTTTATGGCATTGGCGAATATACTACTACAGCGCTCGCTGCTGACGTAAAAGTAATCTTGAAGAAGTCTTCGAACGAAAAATAATTTTTAGAATCCTTTTATAATTTTAGCTTTAAGTTCTTCAAAGTAGCATTTTTATTTTAGTTAAAATGACGTTACTCCTATTTTATTAGAAATGAACTTCAGAATTGCCTACTTGTGACAAAATCTGCTATGTTTTCTAAGATAAGTTTTGCCTCTGTTTGCTTTAGTGGTTTCAAAGCTTCCTTTAATTTTACTTTATATGAGTCTAAGATCTCAAATACTTCTTTTTCCACATTCGTACTTTTTATCATCTTTATAGCATCTAAGATTTCTTCTTTTGTTGTCTCTTGCTTTGATATTACTCCAATCAGCTTATTTCTATTTTCTTCATCCATCTTTTTCATAGATAACAGTACAACAATGTTTGCAATTCTGTGTTCCATAATGTCCTTGCCAACAATTTTTCCTATGAGCTCTTCATCTCCATATATATCTAAGTAATCATCAGTAATTTGAAACATTATACCAAGATTAGTTCCATAACTCCTCAGCGCAGTTATTTCTTCTTCTGTACCTCCTCCAACTATTGCACCAGACTCACAACTTGCTCTAAAGAGAGCAGCTGTCTTCTTATCTATCATGTAGAAGTAATCGTCTATATCAACATTTGGCCTTCTTTTTGAGTTAATAAAAGGCTCATTTTCTCTTATTCCTCTTTCAAAGAGTACTTCAAGCATAGCACCTTCAAGTATTTCATCTATAGTTCTTGTTAGAACTTTAATTAGTCTAAGGAACTGTGGAGCCTGCTCTAAAGCTCTTACTACCGCTTCTCTGTACTTTAATCCAACAAGAAGCGAAGTTACTTCTCCAAATGCCTTTCTTAACGTTGGTACTCCTCTCCTTGTTTCTCCCTTGTCTATTATGTCATCGAAAATTAAAGTGGTGTTGTGAGCTATTTCGTAAGCTACAGCAACAGGTAGAGCAGAATTTATGTCTCCGCCTACTGCTTGAGCACTCAGTAAAACTAAGGTAGGCCTAATTCTCTTTCCTCCAGTTTTAATTGGGTAAAGCATCGCTTCCCTAAACTCAGTTGGGATGTTTTGAACCAAAAATTTCTCTATGTCTAAGTCTATATTTTTACCGTAGGTAAGTAACTTCTCCAACCTTATTCAGGCTGAGTAAGAGCATGAATATTTTAAAAAGGTTTTCTTGGCAGTTAATACCTTCTAACTTTTTGTCGAACCTTAAAAGTTAACGGCTCATTTTGAAGGTCTCTAACCTAAAGTTGTTTGCTAAAGGTGTGAATTTGTGGTTTACCTAAAGTTCAAAAACCCATTCGTCTAAGTTTGTTATGACTTCCTTCAACACATTTTTTGAGGTCTCTTCAGGCAAGTACAAGAAGACACTAGCAATATGCTTACAAAATTGCTTTGAACTCGCTCTTTTCTTCCAATCTTCGCAATTGTGTATTATCTTTCTCTCATCAATTCTTATCTCAAAATCGTATTCCTTTACTTTACCTCTAATCCTATTTTCATTCATCTCTAGTATTTCAACGCTGCTCTTTTCTTCTTTAGCTCTTTCAAATCTTTTCTTATCTGTAAAAGCTAAAACCATTTCATTTACGTTTCCACTACTCAGTGCACTAAGTCCTTTATTCTTTGTCTCTTCTATAACCGTATTTTCAAAGTACTTCAGTATTTTGTTGAGTGCCTTTTCTTGCTTGTCGTTAGCTACTCCTAAAGTTCTTAGCATTTGAAGGGCGTTCTTTGGCGCGTAACCCCTAAAATGGTTGTTGAAGTACCCATACAAAACCTCTGCCTTATCCTTAATGTTGTCTATTTTTTCTTTCCAATCCTTAAGTTCGTCTTCTCTATACTCATAGTAGTACCACGGTCTTCCCCCTCTTCCGTGCCACCTTATGTATGCCAGGTTGCTTGTTACTTCAAGTATAGGTGGAAGAAGAGGCTCATCTACTATACAATAGCCTATGTTGTAATTCCTTAAAATTTTAAATGTTTCTTCTTGAATCCAAGATTTATCTCTAAATTCTACTACAAAGTTGTACTTATTAGTATCTAGGTTACTTATAAAACTGGTGAAATTTTCTAGAAGTTCTCCTTTACCTTTTGGAGGCAGTTGCATTAACAGAGCTCCTAATTTTCCACTTTCTTTCAAGGGTTGTATGAGCCTAAGAAACTTGCTAAGGTCTTCCAAAGCGCCTTTTTTTATGTCTAGCAACTCTTTATGTGTGATATCTTTTGGAATTTTCATAGAAAATTTAAAATCCTTTGGTGCAACTCTAGAAAGGCCGTTCATAAAAGAAAGGCTTGGAAAACTGTAAAAAGTTGAGTCAATCTCTACTGTTTGGAAAACTTCAGAATAATACGAAAATTGCTTTTCGTAATCATCGTAGAACGGCCCTACCCATTCTTTGTAGTTCCAACCAGAAGTGCCAATTAGTATCTTCATTTTTTAAGGTTAATAAATAAAAAGGAGTTAATAAAGAAAACTACTCTTAAGCACTTCTACTTTGTTCTCCCATCCAACTATTAGCATGTCTACCATGTTCAAAAAAAGGCCTGTTTCTACAATACCAGGTATGCTTTTTAACTCTTTTTCAACCTCAGTTAGCTCTTTTTCTTTTGGCAATGTAACGTCTACAATTAATCCTCCTAAGTCTGAAATTACAGGTCCATATTTTGCTTTGCTCATTGTGCGAACTGCAGCTTTGTAGCCCTTCTCCCGAAGCTCTTCTAGTACCATTGAAGTAAATTGAGGAATCACCTCTATAGGTAAAGGTGTTTTTTCTCCTAATCTTTTCACTAGTTTTGAGTAGTCTACTATAAATATCCTTTTTTTAGAAAAGTGCGCTAGTATCTTTTCCATTGTTAGAGCCGCTCCTCCGCCCTTTATCATGTTCATATTTTGGTCTACTTCATCAGCACTGTCTAGGTAAACATCTAATTTTTTTACAGAAATTGGATTTGCTACACTTAGCCCATAACTTGAAAGAATTAAGGCTGTTTCTAAAGAAGATGGAACAAAAACTTTATCCAGAAAGTTCCCTCCTCTTATTTCCTTTAAAAGAATTCCAACTGTTGAGCCAGTTCCTATTCCTATTGTTTTCGATCCTCCAATGTATTTTATTGCTTCTTTTGCAGCAGACGCTTTTGCTTTTTCGAAATCATTGCTCATTTTTCATCAAAAGTTACTCAAGGCTTCTTTTTATCTGTTTTTAAAGTTTGTAGCTCTTTGTTTACATTACTTTAAAAGAAAAGAGACCAGCAACTTAAGGCCACTTACAATGCCATTTGCTTTTCTAAATAGCTTAGTTTAGTAAAATAGTTGTCGTTCAAAGTTTAAAAGCTATCTTTAATTTTCCAAGGGTTATGAAAGCGATAATAGCAACATGGCCTTTTGGATTGAAGGCAGTCGAATCCGGGTGGAGGATTCTAAAAAACGGTGGGTCTGCACTGGATGCTGTTGAAGCGTCTATAAGGGAAATAGAGAACGATTTCTCAAACAGGTCTGTTGGGCTGGGTGGATACCCTAATATTGCAGGCTTCATCGAGCTAGATGCAGCCATAATGGATGGCTCAACTTTTAGAGCAGGTTCCGTGGCGGCTGTAAGAAACGTTCAGAACCCAATATCTCTAGCTAGAAAAGTCATGGAGAACACTCCACATGTTATGATTGTAGGAGAGGGCGCAACTAAGCTTGCTAAGATCTTCGGTCTATACGTGGAGAAAGTTGATCTTCAGCCTGAAGCAAGGATGGAATGGGAGCGACGATTAAAAGCTGCTCTTTCCGCTCCACAACAAGAGGGATCGATCAACTTCTGGATGAAAATGGTTGCAGAGGGGCGTTACAATCATGATACAATCGGTTGTGTAGCTATAGATGATAACAAGAATATTGTTGCCGGATGCTCAACCAGTGGTTACGCTTTTAAACTCGTAGGAAGAGTTGGCGATTCTCCAATAATAGGATCTGGGCTTTATGCGAATAGCTTTGGAGGTGCAGCTGCAACTGGTTTAGGAGAAAACATAATGGTTCACAATGTTTCAAGGAAAGTAGTGGATTTCATTGAGCATGGACTCCCTGCAGACGAAGCTGCAGAAAAAACGGTGCAATACCTTCTCAAAATAGGTAAAAGAATAGACCATATATCATTTGTTTCGCTTGACAAGGACGGTCTTTTCGGAGCAGGCACTACAGAGGAGTCTTTTGAGTTCGCGGCAATGTCCGATGTTTTCTCAGAGCCACGTTTACTCAAAGTTGAGAAGGGAGCGCGTCTTCGTTTATGAATATAAATAAATTTTTGGCATAAAGCCTAACAAACCCCTATTTTTCTCCAGGATTCTTGAGTTCTGTCACCTTTTGGGTTGAGAAGTGAATAAAAGGAAAACATTCAGGTATATGCGAATCCCATGCATAATGAGGACTCCAAGCCCAGCCACCTGAGTCCTGTGCTGGAGGAGCTTCTTTATACTGGTTGAATCGAAAGCAGTTGATGCGCCATACATCTCCATCCTTAGGCGGAAGGGCGCGATTATCCGGCATAGCTAATGCTTTCATACCTTCCCAAGGAAGAGCTATCTCAACAGTCCAGCCTCGATCTCTGTCGCTATTATCATTTAAGGTGCCATCAACATAAACAGCGCTTTTAAGCCCTGGAAAGTCCCAATTCCAGAACCCTATTCTTGGTCCTCTAGGATGGTTTTTAAAACCGACGCCATAAAACGGAAGTACTCCTGGTTTGTCCTTTTTAAACTCCGGAAGCTTGCTGTATCCAGCTTTCTCATAAGCTTCTTCCCATATGAAGAAAACTTCATAAATGGTTCCAAAGGCATTAATTTCAAATTCATAGTAAGCGTCTCTGCCTGCAATGAACAGTTCCACGTCGTTATCATTGTAAATCAGCGAGTCTCGCTTAGTCAGCGTGGCAGTTACGAGCGGCTCCTCTACCCAGAAGCCTACATACAAGTTCTTATCATCCCACAGGATACTGGAATATGTATCATAAATCGGGATTCGCCCGTTTAATAGGTCTACGAAACGAGAAGAGCGAGGAGCAATTTTCCAGCATTCTTCATCCAAATGCCCGTCGATAGTAATATGTTCATCTATACGGTAGGCAGTGTAGTGAAGTATCTTTTCTTCAGGACACGGGAATACCAAATTCTTCAACGTGTTCACTCGTTACGTTAGTCGGTTATATATAAACTTTGGGTATCCAGTTTATTTGACTTCATTTGGTTTTTAATCGTTCTTCTTTTTAATTATTTTAAAATAAAAAATAAGTAGAATAAAGTTTATTAAGCTAATTTCTCGAGCCGTAAACAAAGAGTGCATAAATTGAGTGAAAAAATAAGAAACGA
>JAAOZO010000235.1 GCA_011605715.1 Nitrososphaerota archaeon
CTATATACGTATAATTCTCTTCCCCTTTCCTTTACTGAACCAAGAATTGCTGCAGAAATAGAGGCAGCACCTATAATGACAAGAGGTAGAGCAATAGAAAGACCAGAGGAGCCATAGGAAATTACAGGGCTATAGTAATGTGATCCCTCGGAAGATGCAACATACAGTGGAACACTGTATATGCTGGCAATATTTTCTGCGAGAGTTTTTGCATCATTATAACTTTTAGTTACAATAGAAATACTTGCTAAATAGCCACCCATATCTTTTACTAAGTTAAAAGGTAAAATTAGGACCATACTCCAAGGAGTAGGAGCATACTGTGGATTTTGAACTGTCCCAAGAATGATGTTTGGAAGAATAGGATAGACCGGAGTATCTAGGTATCCATCAAGATCGACAAAACTATTTAAGGTTGAAGAGTTAACGATTCCAACTACCTTTAGTTTTAACCCTTCAAAGAGAATTGTATCACCAATCCCAATGGACAACTTACTAGCAGCCTCAGAAGGAACTATTACGGAATAATAGTCGTTGGTATTAAACCATCTTCCTTCAACCAGAGCTTTTGAATAATTATAAACGTAATACTCATCAGGAGTTAGTCCTAAGACAGCTTTTATGGAATAGGATGAAGAGTTTGAACTAACAAAGGTATACACGTCGCGTCCTTCAATTGATTCGGGGTACCACCAGGCCCTTGGAGCAAGAACTAACTCCAAATTAGAAAATTGTTCCTGTTTTAACGCATCAATTAATTGGTAATCAAAGACGCCACCTGGTTGTTGGCGTATGCTTGCTTTTATACAAAGACCTACATAGTTAACCTTGCCTTCTGGAACTGTTGATGGTAGTATTGCTTGATAAACAGAAATAGAAGTAAGTGAAACAAAAGCAAAGACTACAGAAGCTATTGAAAACATAACCAAACCCGTTCTCAACTTACGCTTTTTCATCTGCTCTAGAGTATAGGGAAAGGTAACCAATGCAAAAGAAGTAAGACCCTTTTCTACAAAGTGGGTACCCAATACTTTTGTCCTTATCTCTTTTAGTGTAGTTAAGGCCTCAGAAGAAAATAAGAAAGTTACAATTAAAAAGAATAGAACTACTATTACACTTAAAGGAGCCATAAGAAAGTTAGCTGCAACTTTAAATATTGGATTTACAAAGTAGAATAGACTTATTAGTATTATAAAAGAGGATATTGATAAAGCAATTAACTTTCTTCCTTGAGTCCCGATAAAAGCAGCAGGAGCTAGGAAGGAAAACAGGGTTAAGATAGCTATTATGAAGATGGAAGAAACAGGAACGTCGTTAATTAAGCCCATAACACCACCGTAGGCTTTTACTGCCAGTGAATTTAAAGAAAGTGAAAACTGAAACATTTTAAGATAGTTTAGAGCTTTAGAAGAGTTACCAAATAGATCATTAAAAATAAAGGCACTACTCAAAGAATTTTCTATCAGTGGATTCCAAACATTTGAGCTTCGTAGTACAAGGTAGCGGTTTAACGATGTAGTATACAAATTTCTTGCAGACTCAAATAAAGCGTTTATGTGAACTTCTTCATTATCCTTTGCTTCGTAACCTGAAAAGTCATAAGGAGGTATTGAAACTGTTGAAGTATTCGTTAACAAAACTTCTAGCACTCGTGTTGAACCTATAGTTATAAAACTTACAAACTTAGAGTGAGGTTGAGTAAATGTAACCAGAACTTTATCGTCCGGCTGAATGAAATAACCCCAAGATATGTCAGGACCAAGGGATTTAGCATTAAGTAAAGAGATCGAGGGAATGCCTTGGAACCAAACATTGGTAGGTACACGAGGATCTCTAAATATTAGTGGTCTTAAACCTTGATAATCAAAAACATTAAAGAAAACCAAAGTATTGCATTTAAATGCTACTGTGGTTACATTGTACGGATCTACAGTAAGTTGATAATAGTTTGGAATATACTGCGCACCATATTGACCAAGGTCAGGAGCATATTCTATAAGACTGCTTACATTGTTTAACTTAAATGGAAGGAAAGAATAAGAACCGATGCATGGAGCTAGCCCATAACCTAATCCCTTCATTTCAAATTCTCCTTGCGAATTTGAAAAACTGTAAATAATCTGAAATGGATAGTTTGTGTAGCCCAGGCCGGCTGGGAATGCGACTACTATAGCATTCGGAACAGGATCATACCATCCTTTTGTGACGTTAAAAGCTAATACTCTACCATGAACTGTTATGAATCCAGCAACATCTGTAGCACCTGCAGCAATTAGGGTTTTGCTTTTACCTGAAATTGCAGGGGATACTTGATCCCATTTAATTCCCCAATCAGGTGAGTTTGAGAGCGCGTAGACTACAGCTAGACTTAAGTAGGCTTGAGGCCAAAGATTATCAAAGTTTACATTCTGCTTAAGTGGCAAGCCCCAATCAAAACTTAGAGTTCGATCTGTCTTTATAGTAAATCCTAACCCATGAGCCATAGAAAGAGGCTCGGAGTCCAATATAAAAGGAGTAGCTTGAGCACCCCACCATGCGTTACTAGAAAAACCAAAAGTTACAGTTACAGAGTTGTTAAGGTTATTGCTAATAGAGTTTACTATGTTCATAAGCTTTGTTTGCAACCAGCCAGTCCATCTTGTTTGAATAGTCGTACTTCCATACCTATAGAAGAAACCTTGGCTGAGAAAAGATACACTTCTTGAACTCGTTAAAAAGTCTAAGTCAATTTGCATCCAAATTTTTGTGTTGCCGTTAAGGACACTCTGATTATAGAAGAACTCATCTACAAATGCCCTAGCACCCGCAAGTGCTTCATAATGGCCAGAAAGGGCAACAAACCAAATTGTCCTCTTAGGGGGATATTTGGAAAATACTCTTGCAAGCTCTAACAAAGTTGAGATTGAAGCTGCTTCATCTCCTGACGAAGCAAGCGCAGGAATAACTGACCATGTGTCATAATGAGCTGAAACTACTATTATATCATTTGGGAATTCAGTACCTTTTATAACACCAATTATGTTTTGTCCAATAACATCCTTAAATACCATTTCATTTTTTATTGTTACGTAAACTTCGTTGTTACTACTCAGTAATTTTAAAAGTAGCTCGGACTCGTTATGAGAAATATAAAGCCTTGGTACGTACACTGGTGTTAATAAGAATTTACTTCTTGCTTCGGCATAGTTGCTTTCATTTGGTTCAATAAAGATAACTCCTTTCGCACCTAGTGCAGCAGCTTGGATCCAGTTGTCTTCGCTGTTAAAATCCATTAAAACAATCGAGCCATTTATAGGTTTACCACTTAGCTCTTGATAGCTTCCTTTACCTACATAGATAAGTCTTCCAGAAATGCCAGATTCGGGAGTTTTACATGTTTGAACTAAGTTTGGCCAAACAGAGTAAGCTTTGAAGGAATACTCATTTTCACCTACGGTAACAACTACTAAATCGTCGCCGTCAATTGCATTGGCAACTGAAAAGTTTTGAACCATAGGATTAAGTCCTAATTTGCTAAAAACTTCATAAATGTAGTTTGCGGCTAAGTAAGAGCCAGGGTATCCCGTTACTCTCGAACCTAAAGAAGAGAAGAAGTTAACATCTTCAATGATTCTTGACTTATTCAAAGAGGAGAAATCAGGAACTTCTAGACTAGTCTGACTTTTTACGCTTAGGTAGGTAACCTGAGAGCAGATTACGATAAAACTAAAGAGTAATAGAAGAAGGATTTTTTTCATCTCAAAAACCTTCACTTTTCTCACCACAACAAATAAAAAAATAAAAAATAAAAAGATTTCCTCTTTTTAAAATCTAGCAAGCCATGCTGGTAATGAAGTTCCAAAGAAGGTTATTAGGGAACCGAAAAGTACTAAGCCACCAAAGCCTATGCAAACACCCGTGGCTATTGGCAACCACTTTTCTTCAAATACTCTTGAACCACCGAACTTTAGTACAGCATATTTTATAATAAAAGCTACCAGCCAAGTTGGCCACCAACCATCCGGAAGCATTAACATACCTATCGGATTTATAAAGAACCACGCATAGCGAGCTCTTAAGAAATAGATTAAGTAAGTGGCAATTATACCGAGTATAGCGTAAGTCCAAGTTTCTGTTACTGTAAGAGCAGGAGGAGTCCCATAAGTCCAATTGTATATACCTGGAAGACTCCAATCATTATAAGCTATTGAGTTAATTCTTGAATATCCTCCAAACCTTGTCATAAACCATGGCCATATAAAGTAAACTGCAACTATAGTTGACAGTAATGAAATTATAGTTATGTATAAGACATCTTTTCCTGAAGTATTCATTTCTTGAGCCATTTTATAAGACTTAAAACCATGATGCATTGCCATAGAGCTCATTCGTACTCCAGTTCCATAACTATAGTACATTAGAATGGTGTTAAAAGCTCCTGGAGATGGTCTTGGACCCCATTGACCGAGGAAAGTTCCAGTATCGAAAACTAAGTATGAATATGTATCCACGCTTGGCATGAACTCTTCAACTTCTCCCATCATTCTTGTCCAACCATACATGTAGAAAATGAAGAATGCAGGAACTAGTATTGCCATTATTATTGGAGAACCTGTAATTGCAAAAAGAATTACTTGAAGAAGATAAGTACCTATTGCACCATATGCTAAGAATTGATACGAAACGCCATCGTCTTCTGCTTTTTCACCAGTTAAGCCTTTTTTGAATATGTCGATGATGTGATTTCTGTACTTTATCACTACAACAGCTGCTAATCCTAGAGAGACGCCTATCCAGGAAAACTGCATCCACTTAAATGGCCCTAATGACCAAGGATAATCGCCTTCGTTACCTGCTCCAGGTGTGAATGGAGCCCAACCAGCTCTGACTGTTACTGTTTGGTAAATTACTCCAAAGACAAACCAGTAAAGAACTGCTGTAGCTAGCGCATCTAAGGGTATAAATTGCGCTACAAAGACATCAGTAACGTAAAGGTTTCCAGAAGTTAAGGCACCAGGTAGTGGACCTTGAGTTATAGATATTAGATTCACGGGCCAGTTAGTTAGTGCATTACCTCCAAAAGCTAAGGGCCAAAAGTTTATCAATTGGCCAGGTATTGCAAGTATCATACCAACTACGAATCCTAACCAAAACAGTTTCGTTAACTGAAGCCTAAAGTTAAAGAGAATGGGAGTACCAGATTCTTCTTGAGTATAGTATTTCATTAAGTAAACATGCGGAGCTATTCCAGGGAAAGGTAACCTTTCAATTTCAACTAAAGGCTTTCTAAGGAAGTAACCCCATATTGCCATACCAACGAACTCAGCTATACCCCAAACTATCCAGAACAATATTGGAACTAGCCATGGTCCTAAGTCGAAGGAGCCACCATACCAGAATGAATGTATTACTGCAGGATCTTTAGGTGCAAGAAAAGAAGGAAGATTCTTGTAAAAAACGTCATGGTATTCATCACTGGCTAAACCTGAAGTAGCAAAGCCAATATTCCAGTGTGGAAGAGGAGTTGTTGTCCAGTAACCAAAACCATACGCGGCGTACATTCCACCTGCTGTTATAAAGCAAATTACGAAAAGCAGTGTGAGCTCTTGAGGAGTCAATTTTAGTTTTGGCGAGAGTTTTCCTAGGACGAAAACTACGAGCAACATCCAGAACCAAGGTAGTGGAAAGATTAGCGGATAGTTCCACCAAGCTCCAAATCCTTGCATTACTAAGTTTAAGAAGTAGCCTACTGGTGGTATTACTATGGCAGCTATTATTACCCAAGTTTTTAGTCCTGATGGTTTAACTACCTTTTCAACAGTCTTTGTTTCGCTCATTTTTCACTCGAGGAATTATTAGTATTTCATAAGTATAAAAATCTTTTGGTAAAGCTTAAATATAATTTTAAAAGATACTTAATTATAAGTGCGTTTTTGAAAAACTTTAGTACAGAGAACACCTACCGCTCGAAATAAACCTTCTTCATGAGACTTAGCAAATTTTCATGGAAGTAAAAATAAAGCGACGAGTTTTATACTGAAGTTTATTTTTTCTTTTGATAGAGCTATTGTTCTTAGATAAACTCTACTAATGAAACTAAATTTTCGTTTTTAATTTTTAACTTAACTTGTCTTCCAACAAACTTTTTTAGTTCATGAAACTTGTCAATATGCTCTAAGTATACCTTAACGAAGTTTGAATTTACTTTTGCTTTAAGTTGAACGTAGTCTTTAACTAAGTTTACAGCTTCTACTGTAGCATTGAAGCCACTCTCTGAAGAAAGTTCAAGGTTGTTTGGTCTAATTAATACTTTAACTTCTTTCGTATTTATTATTTTTTCATCTACCTTAGCTTTGAACGTATAATCGCCTACCTTTAAGATCAAGTACTCATTCTCAAACCCAACAACTTTTGCAGTTACCATATTGCTTACTCCAAGCAACTTCGCTGATTTTTCAGAACAAGGCTTAGAAAGCACAGAAAAAG
>JAAOZO010000085.1 GCA_011605715.1 Nitrososphaerota archaeon
AGTCAACAGGATACTTCGAGACTGAGAGGCTTGGTTCTGGTCTTCTTCCCTCTTCTAAGTAAATCAACATAGCTCTCTTAGCCCTTGCAATGTACCAAAGCATTCTCCAAACTATATCTTCAACTAAATTCTCTGGAATATTAGAATATGGCTTCCCAAGACTAGTCGGTAGTACTGGTTCCTTTCCAGTTCCAAAAGATGGCTTAAGCATCTTGCCACTTTCTTTTCCTTTATGAACTCCTGCCTTCTCTTCTCCTTTTCCTTTACCCTTCTTCAACTCCTCTTTTAGTTTCTCAATTTCGCTGTTCTTTAGCCTTGGCTCAATCCAGTAAGTGTAGAATGCTTTTGCCTCATTCCTTTCTCTTATTCCACCAAATGCCCTTAAAGCTTCTTCTAAGGTATTCTTGCTTAAGTCTTCTCTTAAAGGAATGTATCCACTAGAAGCTCCTACCTTGTTCCTTGGAACTTTAACTTTAACGTTGTATTTCGCTAAGATTTTTGATATTAACCTAACTTTGCTAAACCAATTCTTCTCGGACCTCATAACAATTTTTATTTGTCTTGCAACAGTTTCAATGGTGTACTTGTGGCCTTTCTTCCTTTTATCAAGTAGCTGTTCGTAAGTTGCCTGAATGTATTCATTTATTCCGCTTTGTCTAGAACTAATAAATTCTTCTGCGTGGTATGGCACTTCACCAAATCTTTTTGTAAGGTAGAAGCAGTCTACATTTAAGTCTGAGAAGAGTAAAAGGGAGAAATAAGCCAAGTTCCAATCTCTGCAAGCGTTGTATGCGCTTTTTAGTAGTTCGTGCGCTGTCCTTAGGTCATAAGGACAGTAGTGAAGATGGCTAACTTCATGTCTAATTACAGATCTAAGGTACTTTTCCTCGTTCACGTTATTTGGTATCGAGTTTAAGGAAATGTAGACTTTCGTGTTTAAAACATAAAATGGCATTGCACTATCTTTTTCTTGTTTTTCAACTATTTCTAGTTCGCATGGTGGAAAGTATAGCTCGCTTCTAACCTGTGCAAAGATTTCTCTTACAGTTTCCTTGTTCATGCTACTTTATTCCAAGAGTTGCCTTCAGAGTTTCTTCTTTCTTAATCTTTCCTTCTTTTATCCATTTTTCCTCTAGTGCATAAAGCTCTTCCGCAAATACGTTATCTTCAACAGCTATTTCCCTTGCTGTTCTATATAACCCTGGACTATAGTTTGTGTAAAGCTCATTTAAAATAAACCATTGTCTTCTTGACTCTCTCTCAAGCATCCTTTCTTTTTCTCTTTGAAGTAATTCGTCAATTTCTTCTATGACATTTTCGTTTCTTACTAAACTAATTCTATGCACCAGTACCCATTTTGCCATTTCTATTATATCGTCGTTCCTCACTTCTCCTTCTAGCCACTTCTTTGCCTTAGCTAGTTGCGTAAGCACTACTGTTGCTCTTTCACTTGGTGGCTCCTTAACGCTACTACAAACAAACCTCGTAAAGTGGCATCCCTCACAAAGTACTGGTGGCAACACGCTACTATGCTCCTTATCTCTAACACATACCTGAAAATCTCTAACTAATATATTTATGAACCCTAAAGTTTCAGGATCAAGTTCTGTGCCTTCAACCTCCCTTCTAATTTCCAGTAAGTCTTCGTATCTTATTACCTGAGGCATAGAGTTTATTAGATCATTTTCGTACCTATTGTTTTTCTCCTGAAGTTCAAATTTTTGGCTAACTGTTAATGAGTTGAGATAGACACAAACATCAAACCTATCGTAAAATGGCGGTGGTTGAATAAAGGTTGTTAAATCGTTAGGGTTTTCGTTTGCAATTAAAGTATAGTCGCTTGCTGTTGATTTTTGCCCATATGCCCAAACTTCTCCAAATTGCATCATGTGGTGAACATTTGCTGTAGTATATGGGTTCAATCTGTTTACTTCGTCTATGCCCTTCCCATGTGCTTGAACAAACCTTGCCCAAAGAACCTTTTCAGTCCCTTCTTTTTCAAGAGAAGGAATATGAAGCCTTCCAATTACTTCTCCTCTCTTAACTTCTGAAGCTCCAGATATCACAGTAAAGTCATCTCCAAACATTCCCTTGAGCAGTAGAAGCATCAATGTAGACTTTCCCGTACCGCGAGGTGCACGTATAAGTAATGTTGACCGTTTATGAAGTAAGTTAAGTATTGCTATATATGTTGCTTCTTCATTCCCTACAAACCTCTTCATTACTTCTTCTTGCATTGTTCGAACATACTCTCTCTTGTTTGTCACGTTAGCCACCCCCAAATTGCTACCAACGAAACCAAAATTAAGATAGCCACTAGAACCTTTACCTTCTTACTTAAGCTTTCAATGCTTTTTTCCATCCACTCAATTCTCTCTGCTAAGTCAAGAGCTGTTCCTCTTTCCAAAACTATAGCGTCACCCGTTGTTTTCTCTGCATAAACAAGTTCTAAGAAGTCAGTAAATTTCGAAGAGCGGCTTATTTGAAGTCCTTCGTCCCATGCTAATAGATCACCAATTATTTTTGCATTTACCTTAGAAGATTTAGATTCTAAAAACTTTCTAAAGTACTCGCTTTCCAATTTTTGGTAAGTAGTATGAGTTCCTCCTTTTTAAACTTTGCCCAAAAATTAAAAAAAAGTAAGTTAGCTAGAGCGAACTTGAAGATAAATTGGGCTCAGTTGATTCTAAGTAGGTTATCGTTTTAGCTTAACCACTTACTTTTACGTCTCTTATCCTTATCTTTGGCGCAATTCTTCCTGCCTCATTTTTAGTTCTTTTTCCAATTGCTTCTATAGATTGAAGAAGCTCAAAAACTGTACTTCCTACCATAGTGTTCTTCACAGGGTATTTTATTTCTCCATCTTCGATTAAGAATCCATAATCAACTAAGCTAGAAATGTTACTTGAACCTTCTACTGGACTTAATGCACTGTCGTAGACATATATTCCTTGCTTTATGTCTTTAAAAAGTTCATCTTCTTCGTATTCGCCTGGAGCTATCTGAAGATTGGTTAAACGAGGACGTGGCTTATCTGCTAATCCACCTCTGCCCGCATGACCATTGTTTTCTATTTTTAGAGCATTAGCTGTATACGAATCTGTAATGTAGTTCATTAAGATGCCTTTTTCAATTAGCTTAACTTTACTTGAAGGGTAACCTTCAGAGTCAAACGGAGTTGAACTCCACCCATATGGATAAAGAGGATCATCCAAAACATTTAGTTGCTCACTTGCTACCTTTGTTCCTAGCTTGTTAACGTAGTATGAGGCCTTTTGCAATACGTAGAATGCATTTGCGCCATACCCAACTATTCCTCCGATAGTTTCTAACGTTGCTCTTTCATCAAGAACCAGCGTATATACTCCACTTTTTACTCTTCTTCCACCAACATTCTTAATTGCCTTGTTAGCGGCATTTACTCCAACTTCTTCAAACTTTAGTTCCTTCGTTGTTCTCGTAAAGAAGTAATCAAATCCTGTTCCAACGTCCCCATTGCTTCCTTTCTTAAGTGCTTCTATTCCAAATGAGAGTCCAGAAGCTTTTTGCGACCTCTCAACTCCCAAAGAGTTTACAATAAACCTTTCTGTTATAAAAAGTTCAGCACTTCCAGCTGCATCTAAAGTTTTATCAACATCCTTAAGCGCATTTATTCCTTTCCTAATGTTGCTTACTAATTCTTCAGAGGTTAAGTCTTCTATTGCCTTGTCATACAGTCCCGGAACTTCCTCAAACTCTTTGCTCTCTGGTAGTGAAACAAAGTTCTCATCTGGTGGAGAACTTCTTGCAAGCTCTATTGCCTTTTTAATAGCAACTTCAACTTTGTTTTCTTCAAGGGGTGTAACTGTTGAAATTCCTACTGATTTACCTATGTAAACTCTTACGCCAAATGAGGAAAATGAACCTTCATCAACGCCTTTTATTGAGCTTCTCTCTATAGATAAACTAACTGACCTACCTCTCAAAGCAACAGCTTCTGCTTGAGTCGCTCCTAGCTTTTCAGCTAACCTAACTCCTTTAGTGCATAGGTCTAGTTCTTTCATTTTACTTTCTACCTCCAACAACTATTTCCTTGACTGCAATATGCGGCCCACCACCAGAGACTGGAACCCATTGGCCATCTTTACCACAAGTACCAGGAAATGCAAGCTTTAAGTCATTTCCCACACCCATAACGTTCTTTAGTACATCTAGAGTTAAGCCTGACATCGATACATTTTGAACTTTCCTTCCTATTTTTCCATTTTCTACTAGGTATCCTTCTTGAGCTGTAAAATAGAATTGCCCCCTTGCAGGGTCAACGTAGCCGCCATACGACTTTGCTAAGTATATTCCGTTCTTTATCATTTCAGCCAGTTCTTCTAAGCTGTATTCTCCGTTTTCAATGAAAGTGTTACTCATCCTTACTATTGGTTTGCTTGAAAAGTTCATTGCTCTTGCTGCTCCATTTGGTTTAGCATTTAGGTAAGCCGCAGTTTCTAAAGAATGAAGATATCCTACCAAAGTACCATTTCTTACGATTTCTCTTTTTTCTGCTTTAGTCCCCTCTGAGTCGTAGGGGTATGAGCCTCTCATTCCTGGAATTGTTGGGTCGTCTGTTACACTAATGGCTTCATCCCCAACTTTCTTGCCAATTAACCCTGAAAGTATGGACCTATTGGCCTTTACGGCATCGGCTTCAGAAGCATGTCCAAATGCTTCGTGAATAAACACGCCTACCAAACTTTGATCCATTATAACATTCATCTTTCCACTTGGCGGAGGCAAAGCCTTTAAGAGCTCAACTCCTCTTTTACCAAGTTCTTGACCTTCCTTTACGTAATCAAACTCTTTTATAGTTTCCCATCCTCTGCTTTCGCCTACAGATGTACTTACATTCTGAATTAAGTCTCCTTCCTTTGCAACAGCAGAACCTGAAATTCTAGTACTGCAAACTTCGTATTTTACTTCTGTACCATAGCTATTCACAATATATTCTTTCTTCACACTGTCAGAAAGTGCAACTGAAGTTGTAGCGATTCCTTCATTGCCTTTCCATATATTTTTATCAAACTCAAGAACTACCTTTACTTTTTCTTCTAGAGAAATACTTCTTGGGTCAATCTTTACATTCAATTTTACTTCGTCTTCATAAGTCCTTTCTATTTTAACCTTAGACTTTTCAATTACATTTTCAGACAACGCCTTCGCAGCCTTGTAAGCCTTTTCTAGTGCTAGTCTTATTCCTTCACTAGAAAGGTCAGTAGTATAGTAGAATCCCCAGCTTCCATTAACCAAAACTCTCGCCGCTCCTCCGATGCTTATGTCGTGCATTACTTGCTCTACATTTCCCTTTCTAACAACTAAAGATGTAGACTCGACTTCGGTTATTCTAAAGTCTGCAAAATCTTCTTTTTCAAGCTTAAGAGAACCTACTAAAGTCTTTATCTCGCTCAACTCGAAGCTTTTTCATTTTTAGCTTTTATAAATCTTTACTTTGCTTCTTTCCCATCCTGTTGAAAGTAATCAAAGTTTTTAGAAAAACATTAATAACTACAGTTTTGTCTAATGCAACTCAAGATGGAAGATAGGTCAATAGAACTTCATAGAATTTACAGCGGAAAAATTCAGGTTTTTCCCAAAGTTCCAATAACAAGCGTTGAAGACTTTGCCATTTGGTATACTCCTGGGGTTGCTTCGCCCTGTAAAATAATATCTAAAAACAATGATCTTTCATTTGAGCTAACCTCAAGATGGAACCTCGTTGCAGTTATAAGCGATGGAAGTCGAGTTCTGGGGTTAGGTAACATTGGCCCATACGCAGGTTATCCTGTTATGGAAGGAAAGTGCCTCCTCTTTAAGTATTTGGGTGGAGTTGATGCAGTTCCAATAATGCTTGGGACTCAAGAAAAAGATAAAATAGTTGAGTTAATAAAGCTAATTTCTCCTTCCTTTGGGGGAATAAACTTAGAAGATATAGAAAGCCCAAAATGTTTTTATATACTAGAGTCCATTCAAAATTCTCTTGATATACCTGTTTGGCACGACGATCAACAAGGTACTTCCTTGGTTGTTTTAGCAGCGCTCATAAATGCTCTTAAGATCGTAGGAAAGAAGATTAACGAATCAAAAATTACAATAGTTGGTTCAGGAGCTGCTGGAATAGCTACTGCAAGACTACTAATAGAAGCAGGAGTAAACAACAAAGATATGATAATAGTTGACAGCAAAGGCATTCTAAGCTCAACAAGACGCGACCTTGAAGCTTTGTCAAGAACAAACCCATGGAAAGTTGAACTTGCTAAGAGAACAAACCTAAGTAATATTGAAGGTGGTATTGAAGATGCAATTGCAGGGTCAGACGTTCTAATTGCTCTTTCTACTCCAAAGCCAGGCACAATAAGAAAGGAGTGGATAAGCAAGATGGCTAAAGATCCAATAGTCTTTGCCCTAGCAAATCCTCTTCCTGAAATCTGGCCCGAAGACGCTAAGGCTGGAGGCGCAAGAATTGTTGCAACTGGAAGAAGTGACTTTCCAAACCAGGTTAATAACAGCCTAGCCTTTCCTTCTGTATTTAGAGGAGTTCTAACAGTAGGCTCAAGGAAAATAACAAATGAACTTTGTATTGAAGGCGCTAATTCCTTAGCTAATTATGCCGAAAAAGAAGGAATAAGTGAAAATAAGATACTTCCTTCCATGAGTGATTTTAGAGCCTACGTTGAAGTGGCATATAGTGTAGCACTTAAAGCAATCGAATTAAATTTAGCAAGGAAAAAGTACACTAAAAAGGATTTGTATGATAAGATATCTTCAATGATCACCTACCAAAGAGTCTTAATGGAAACTTTAATTAAAAATGGCTTAGTTAATCCTTCTTCGCAATTACAAGGAGCGTTCAGTAGCTGAGTTGGCCTTAGTTTTAGTCTAAGAGTACCCTGCGTAAGGTTGTTCTTTCTAAGAGACTGTCAACTTAAGGCTTATAGGCCCATGCTTACCCTTGAACAATACTTAGGTGATAACATTGAAGGTAAGCATAGGCCAACTATATTCTTTGTTCAGCGATAGAAAAATCTTTCCTAGGAGAAGAGTTGACCCTTTTGCAAAGGCAATTGGAGTTAAAGTTTACACTCTAGGACTAAGTTTAGCTCAGGTAAAAGAATTCCTGGAAGGATTAGGATACAAAGTAAGTAGAGAAGCAATAAGGCAAGGTACTTAGAAGCCGGCGAGCTTCTTCTTAACATTGAAATAAAGAAAAGAGGTTTTATAGCTGCGGATGAAACTATAATCTTTAATTTTGCTAAGAAAGCCTATCTTTGGGCAGCTAGAGAAGTAAAGAGTGGAGAAGTTATAGCACTGCAAGTAACTAGAGGAAG
>JAAOZO010000047.1 GCA_011605715.1 Nitrososphaerota archaeon
CTTTTTCTCATCGATTTTTATCTCTTCTCCATCTTTTATTGGTTGAGCTTCGATACCAAACATACTTCTTAAGAAACTTGAAGCAGTTCTAGTCGAAACTATTTTTGCTTCAGGGAAGTTTTCCTTAAGCTTCTTTATAGTTCCACTATGATCTGGTTCAGTATGAAGAACAGCAATATACTTAAGTTTGCCATCTTTTGTGATTTCTTTTACAGCTTCAATAAATTCTTCAGAAAATTTACTTTTTGTTGAATCTATTAGCATGTAGCTATTTTTGTCTCTAACTATGTATGAGTTATAGTTTATCCCTTCTGATATCTCCCAAATTTCCTCAAATTTTTTAGTAGTTTTATCCAATGTAGTTATAAGAAGTACATCTTCCGTTAGCTTTCTAATTCTTATGTCTTGCATGTTTCTTGCTTCTCTTACACAGTTTAAAAATTTTTCACCTATACAAAAACTATTGAGCCAAACTTACTTGGAACATGAAAATTTGGTTCTTCTGTGTAAGTTGGTGACCATGCATAATAGTAGTCTCCCTCTGGTGTTCTTTCAATCCTAAAGAAGTTTATTTTCCACACATCTCCTATATTTGGTTTAGCAGTTTTTTCAACGTTTAGGTCTTCGAATGGAATCTTCAGTTCACTTATCCAGAACTTCCCTCCACCATCATTGTTCTTTTTTTCATGCAACTTTCCAAAGATTTTTACTCTTGACTTTAAATTGTTAGACTTCCATCCTGGATAAAGTTGAGGTTTTTCATCATAGGTAATGTATCCTTCCCATATTACGTTCTTTGGACTAACTTCAATTTCATAGTAGTTTCTACCACTTCCACCTGGGTCAATAAACACCTCATCAACTTCTTCAAGGTAAACAGGATCTCCTCTGCTTTTGTAGCTTGCCCATATGTTCTTATCTTCATTTATAAAAATAACATAGAGCGCATCATTACTCCATTTCGTCATAAATATAGTTGTATGTTTTACTTCTCCAACATTGTTCCAGTTTCTTAGCTTTCCAAAGTTAGCTGTCAACCAAGAGCTTGGCTTTAAGAAATCATTTTCTTTATCTTCGTCTTTTACTCTTACACAAATATGTCTTGGAAGTCTCTCCATTTTCAATTACTTTATTACTTCTCCTTAATATATAAATCTTTTTAGTCGTTTAGTTTAATGTTATGTGAAACAATTTCTGCTCTTTTGTTATCTTCTACAACAAGTGTAGCTTTCCTTAAGGCCCAGCAACTTCCAACAATTGAAACAACTAAAGAAGCTGGATGAATTGAAGCATAGTCTAGATGAACGTCTAGAACGGAAAATTTTCCCCCAAGTCCATGAGTCCCAATTCCTAGTTTGTTGACTCTTTCCATAATTTTTGTTTCTAGGCTAGCTATAGCTTCCTCTTCATGTCTTTCTCCAACTTTCCTTTCGTACAATGCTACCTTTGCGATGTTTGTTGCTATTTCGCTTGTTGGCCCTATGCCAATTCCTAAAAACAAAGGCGGACATGGCTTTGCCCAAGCTTCAAAGACATCGTCAACTATAATTTTTATCATCTCTTCTTCTTGAGAAACTGGCGGTAGTACTCTTGTAACTGAAAGAACTTCAGAACCTCCTCCCTTTGGAACTACTGTTATCCTTAATATGTTGTCTTCTGGATATTCCCAAGTTACCCAAGGCAAAAATCTTCCAACGTTTCCTCCTAAGTTCTTTCTGGTTAAAAAGTCTATAGCGTTTGGTCTAAGTGGAATTTCTTCACTTGCTTCCCTTAGTGCTTGTATTATTGCTTCTCTAATCTTATATTCTTCAAAGTTTCCTCTTCTCACAAAAAAACTAAAAGTTCCTGTATCTTGGCAAATCGGTCTACTCTCTTTGTCAGCTATTTCTACGTTTTCTATGATAGCCTTAAGAAATACTTTTGATAACCCCTCTTCTTTTTCATATGTTTCTACTAACTTACTTTTTACATCACATGGCAAAGAGGTTACAGATACTTTTATTGCCTCTTTTATATAATCCTTTAGTTTTTCATTTTTCATTCTTATTCTCCTCTGCTATTTTCCTCTTTATTTGATCATAAAGGTTATTTCCAAACGAATCTATTGCTACAACTATCGGTCCAAATTTTTCTACTTCTAATACCCACATCGCTTCAGGAACTCCAAGTTCTTCCAGAAAGTAGTTGTCCTTAACTTGTTTTATTGATTTTGCAGCCAATGCCCCAGCTCCACCAGGATATATGCCATAAAAAGCCTTGTTCTTCTTGCAAGCTTCTACAGTAAGTTTTCCCATTCCACCTTTTCCAACTATTCCTTTTATGTTAGTTAGCTCAATAAATTCAGCCTCATACTTCTCCATCCTAAAACTTGTCGTTGGACCAACCGATAGTATAGCCCATCCTTTTTCTGTTTTCTTTATTACAGGACCTGCATGATACTCTACTAAGCCCGCTAAGCTTATAGGCAAGCTCAATCCTTTTTTAATCATTTCAATTATCTTAAGTTGAGTTCTATCTCTGCTTGTGAATATAGTTCCAGATAAGTATACTACGTCTCCAGCACTTAGTTTCTCAACATCTTCCTCTTTTAAAGGAGTTCTTAGCTCTAGCATTTTATTTCAACCAGAGAACGTATTGTGATCTGCTTTCTTGTATTTAAGTTTAAGCTAATTCTTCAGTTTAATGACTTTTAAAAAGAAAAGAAGAAAATTTAAGCTTTAGAAAGACCATCAAGACTACCAACTTAAGGTTGTCCGTGATGTTATCTGCCTTTCTGAATAGGAACTTAAAGTTCTTATAACCTCCCTAAGCATGGGCCTTTAAGCCTTAAGTTACTAGTCTCCTTAAGAAAAGAGAAAACATTTATATAGCCAGAATAGTAAAACTTACTATAATTATGTACGAATTTGATACTATAATCCTAGAGGATGAATCAGGAGGCTATGTTGCTTTCGTACCAGCTCTACCTGGATGCCATACTCAAGGAGATACACTTGAAGAGTTAATGAAAAACGTAAAAGAGGCGATCGAGCTATACCTAGAAACTTTAACTGATGAAGAAAAAGAAGAAATCCTTAAGCAAAAAGTAGTTGGTATACAAAAAGTGAAAGCTATTGTTTAGGGTTCATCCTATAAGTTCTCAAAAACTAATTAAAATCTTACAGAGAGCTGGTTTTAAAGTAATGC
>JAAOZO010000068.1 GCA_011605715.1 Nitrososphaerota archaeon
GATTAGAAAATTCAATAAACCAATTAATAGAACCAAAAGTTTATCCCGACTTTCAGCTTATTCCTTATGACAATAAACTTATACTAAGAATAGATGTGCATGAAGGGCTTAACAAACCTTACTTCTACAAAGGTGCCTGTTATGTAAGAAAAGGAAATGTCACTAGAAGGTTAGATAGAGATGGCGTTGTGGAATTAGTATCTCATAAAGTAACGTTCGACTCTCTGATTTTTGAAGGAACGTTTAAAGCAGATGAAGAACTAATTGAAGAATTCTTAAAAAAAGCAAGAGATAGAAGAAAGATGAAGATTGAGTCTTCGGCTCCAGAATTTGTTCTAAGAAAATTGGGTTTAGTAAAAGACGAGAAAGTAAGAAATGGAGCATTGTTGCTATTTTCACGAAATTGTTCGTCATATTTTCCTCAAGCAGTAATAAAAATAGGATACTTTGAAGGAGAAAATGTGTTGGACGAGACTTTAATCGAAGGTCCATTACAAATTCAAGTTGAAAGTGCTTTAGATTTTATCAAAGGTCACATTAGAAAGGGGTATATCATAAAAGGCCTAGAACGGATTGAGCAATGGGAATATCCTCTTGAAGCAATAAGAGAAGCTCTAGTAAACGCTGTATTACATAGAGATTACTTTTCTCCTTCTTCAATAAGAGTAAAAGTTGGAGAATTTGGAATCACTGTTGAAAATCCAGGAGAACTACCTCCTCCCCTTAAAATTGAAGACCTAAGTAAAGAGCATCCTTCAATACCTAGAAACCCCTTAGTTTCGAGAGCATTTTATTACATGGGCTACTTTGAAGAGTGGGGCTCCGGAACTATAAGAATGATCAAAGCTTTAAAAGAAGCGGGCCTTCCTAGTCCAGAGTTTACTCAAGATAAAGGTTATTTCAAAGTTTGGATAAAAAGTTTTAAATCCATAGAGGAAGCTCTAAATGAAAATGAGAAAGAACTCCTAGACTTCATTAGAGCCAGAAAAGTAGTTAGCAGAAACGATTGTGAATCATTTTTAAAATTGTCTGAAAGAAGCGTAAGACGAATATTGTCCAAACTTGAAAAACTTGGATTAATAAGAAAGGTTGAAAAGGGAAAGAAAACGAAGTACGAAGCTTTTGGAGTTGTATAAAAATTCGCTTTTGAACTAGCATAAAAGCGAAGAAAACTAATGCTTAAACGGCAAAGAAATTTATATGTTAACCTTTAAGTAGTTTTAAGGTAATAACGTTGTAGCAAATATGCACCTTAGAGCCTTAAGTTGGCAATCTTAAACGCTTATAAGATAAAGCGTTCAATGGAACGGTTATATGACTAAGCTAAAAGCAATACTATTCGATTTGCATGGAACTATAGCATACTTAGAAAATCCTATAAGTGAGATTGAAGTTTCAGATTATCTCTTCAGTAAAGGTTATGAAATTTCACCGCAACAACTCAAAGCAACTTGGTTCTTCGTTGCAATGGTCGACTATCCAAAGTACGGGCACAAGAGCTGGCATTCTTATCTTTCGCGTATCTTTTGGAGACTTGAAACTAAAGTTAATAAGGAAACGTTGGATTCTATCGTTAAACTTTTTCAAAGTAGCTCATATCATCTGTATCCAGATGGGATTGATGCTGTAATTAATGCAAAAAACAATGGTTTTAAAACAGCCATAGTTACTACAATAGCTTCCTTTCAATTTAAAAAAGCAATACGCCCGATACGGAATTATCTTGACTTAATTGTGACTGGTTACGAGGCGAGATGTGATAAATCAAATCCAAAGATATACAAAAAAACTTTAGAGCTTCTAGGCATCAACCCAAATGAAGCCGTCATGATTGGCGACAATGTTTACGTGGATATATTTTTACCTAAAAAACTTGGAATTCACGCAATACTATTGAACAGGTGTAAGAAAAACGTCGAATGCGAACAAGCAGAAGCTGTTGTAAGCAATTTAAGTCAGGCTTTAGAAATTGCGATAACCTATTTTGCTTAAGATAGAAATTAAAGGCTAATTTAAGCTTAGGAGTAGTTCGTACTTTATAGTTCCAAAAGATTGTAGTAGCTAGTTCCTACTATTATCAAGTTATTGCATCTTAAATTTGGAAAGTTTTAAATCTTTCTTCTAGTTACTAAGTAGATCATGTCTAGGACTGAAGAAAAGCAAATATGGAAAACGGGAGATCGAGTTCTAGTTATACAGGCACACCCTGACGACGCAGAATATTTCATTGGAGGAACTATAGCGAGAATGGTTACTGAAGGGTGCACAGTGGGTTACGTTACAATAACAGATGGAAGTAAAGGTACTTTCGACATAAATGCAGATCCAAAAACTCTAAGTGAGACTAGAAAAAAGGAACAGAGAGCTGCGGCTGACGTACTGGGAGTGAGTGAGTTGTTTTTCTTAGATTATCCAGATGGAGACTTGTATCCTTCTTTAGAGCTAAGAGAAAAACTGATAAAAATAATAAGAACTACGAAGCCAAACATTGTTATGACCTTAGATGCATGGTTGCCATATGAAGCGCATCCAGACCATAGAGTTGCTGGACTAATGGCTTCAGAGGCAACTGTGTTCGCAGGAATGCCTAACTTCTACAAAGAACAAGTTCTTTCAGGATTAAAGCCACATGTGCCTGAAAAAATATTGTTATTTGCTACCTATAGTCCAAACGCCTTTATTGACATCACTAAATTCTTAGAAAAGAAAATAGAAGCTATTATGAAGCACGAAAGTCAGTTATCTTTATCTTTTCCAAATTTTGTGAAAGAAGGAAACTTTGAAGAAGTAAGAAAAGAACTTAGAAAAATTGTAAGAAGAGAAAGTAAGAAAGGCAAGAAGTACGTAGAAAGCCTGAAAATGTTCAGAGTAGGTGCAGGTCATTTTTACTAAATCTATTAACATTTCTGCACTTCTTGACAGTAATTAGGTGTGTTTTTAGTCATTTTTATGCCATTTACTTGCGACTCTGGAAAAGATTTTCAGTAACACACTTCATCCTATTCAAAAGCTACTAATTGTGGTGTTACATTAACCTTATATTCTTAGTATGTGTTATTTTGCACCATAGGCGAGAATCGGTAACTATGAGTAGCAAGCAACCTAGTTTTACTGCAAAGATCGGAGAAAATATTGAAATAGATCTACTTAAACGAATCATAAAAATTCATAAGGAAACAAAAAGTACAGAAGACGAACTTGTATTAGGCTTCTCAGATGTTCTTGAAAAAGCTAAAGTTAGCTACGTTGTTGTTGCAGGATACGTAGCAATACTTCTTGGCAGAGCTAGAAGAAGCGATGATGTAGACTTCATAGCTGAACATGTAAACATAGAAAAATTCTTAGAAGTATGCAGAATTGCAAAGGAACATGAGTTCATCTTGATGCAAGGTAACATCGATGACGAGGCATCCATTAGAAGTACTTACGAAAACTATCTAAACAAAGGATTTGGAATTAGATTCATGCTTAAGGATACTATTGTACCAAATATTGAGTTTAAATTTTCCAGTACAAGATTTGACGATCATTCTTTAAAAAATAGTTACAAAGTCTTTATCGGCAGTCTAGGTCCAATTCACATTTCCCCAATTGAACTTCAGATTGCATATAAGCTAGCACTTGGTTCTGAAAAAGACGTTGGTGATGCAATTTTTTTGTACACGCTTTTAAGACCAATTATAAAAGAAGAGGTGTTAGAGTATTGGGCGCGGGAACTTCACACGAATTTGAAACTTCTGAAGCAATGAAAGAATTTGAGAAAGCAAGAAAGCAAAACTTAGAAGATATTATAAGGCATGCCAAATGGGAAGCTGAAATGGTCAAGAGACAAGGTAAAGAGTGGTTTAAAAAGCGAGATGAATGGCTTAATCAGGCGCATAAAGTAGATACAGAGCTTATAAGAAAAAATCCAGAGGTTAGAAAAGCACTTATGAAGCTCTTCGTGAAAGGAAAATAATCATAGAGGGTTCTGAGCTAAATAATCTTAAATAGACTTTCGTAGTTCTGAGGATTCATCAGCCTAGGGCTCCTATTGAGTTCATTGAAGCCCTCATCAGCCTCCTTCCCCTGTCAGGTAAACGCACTTTAAGTCTTCATTAACTCTTCAAAGAGCTTCAACTTGGAGAAAAACTACGCCCTTAAGGTATTTGTAGTGCTTCAACTTTATTGTTTTTAGTTTTAATTATAAGCCCCAATGCTTTAAATAGTCTCATTCTACTTAAGTCTATCTAATTTGAAACTACTAACGACGGTATCTTTTACTTCTCTCAACCATTTAGGTTCATCGCAGAACTTTGTTGGAAGCTACAGCCACCACTTCTTAAGAGCTTCGAGCAAGTCTTCATCTTCTATCTTTATTGTTCTCGTATCAACCTTTTTTAC
>JAAOZO010000049.1 GCA_011605715.1 Nitrososphaerota archaeon
CAATGGCAAGAAACGAGGAAGTGCCTAGTATACTTTCTAAGGTTCATGAGAAGTTTGAAACTCCAGCATACTCCGTCCTTCTTTCAGGATCTATAATGGCAATTCTAGCCTCTACCATAGACATTTCTGGCTTAGCTTCGCTTGGAAGTTTTTGCGTGCTTTTTACTCACATATTTACGAATTATTCTGCTTTAAAGTTATATAACTCTTTATCAAAGTATGACACTCCATTTAAGGTACCACTTAGACCACTTCACAGTATCATTGGACTTATAATGAGCATGGTACTTGCACTTAGCTTGGGAACCAATACAATACTTATAGGAATTAGTGCCTGTTTCGTTGGAATCCTATGGTATGTAGTTTACACAAAGATAATTAAAAAATATGCTTAAACTATATAAGAATAGCTTCGTTCCTTAAGTCAGCAAAGTGCTTATCGCCAGTTACAACTCTTGCACTTTCTTTCCGAGCTGTAGCAAGTATAATTGAGTCGGCTATTCCCCAACCTTTTATGACTTTTCTCCTTTCAACAGCTATTTCTCCAGCTAATCTCGCTATTTCTTCAGTTAAATCAACTATAAGAGTTGAGGTCTTTATGAAATCTAACTTATCTTCTCTCCCAGTTGCCGTCTCTCTACCTGCCATAGCTTCATTCATCAACTTTCTGCTGATTTCAGCAACTACTATCGTAGGTGTTGCAGAGTCTTCCTCTTCGACGTAACGCTTCACAGAAAAACCCCTTTTTGAACCTATGAAATATTCAATCCATGCATAAGAGTCTATAACGAAATCATAGTTCATGAAATTCTGCTTCCTCTTCTTCTTTAAAAGAGGTTAATTTTGGATTAGAACCGAAGAGAGAAGTATGAAGCTTAAACTTTTCACTTATTATAATTCTTATAAGTTCATCATAAGTTTTGGTGTTTGTTTTTTTCATGAGCTCCTTTAAAATTCTTGCTGTTTTTTTACTGACTTGAATTGTCGTGCTCATTGCTATAGCTATAGCCATACCTATGTATTTAAACCTTTAGCTATTATAGAGATTAAAATAATGAGCTTCTCCTTGTCGCTGAACGCGGGTTTATTGTCTACAATAACTTTTACTCCACTGCCATATTTTTAATATTAATTCATTGATGCTGGTCGTATGAATAATTTTACCTTGAACTATGAGAGTAGAAGTTTCTCAGTTAACTAAATTTTACGGGGATACCACTGCTATAGATGGTATATCATTTGATGTTTATCAAGGAGAAGTTTTTTCACTAGTGAGCTCTAGGTTTAGACCCGCAAGCAAGGAAAGAAGCTGAACCACCATAAAGAATCTTAGAAAATCTGGAAAAACGATTTTTCTTACAACTCATTACATGGACGAAGTAGAAATATCGTGTGACCGAGTTATGGCTTTCTCTTTCATATTTAGCTGGCGCACCATACTCTTTACAAAATTGCGTTGACTCAGTTACGAAGAAGACGAAGGCTGTGCAGATGAAGGAGCTTGAGTTGTTGCTTCTGGAATGTTAAAGTATGCCGCTATTTTTAATATGTTTGCTACAAACATTATTAAAAAGCCAACAATTACTATTGAAGTTACTGCGCCAATTAAGTAAAGTAGTGCAGCAGTACTAAAAAGAGACACATTTAGCTTTTTAGAAATTAAATCAAAACTCTTCTTTAGAAATATTGCTGCTACAATTGATGCAATCCAAACAACGAGCAAAACTAAAAGCAAAAATCCCAGAATAGAAAATAAAAACTCACGTCTGCTATAAATCATTTCGGTAGCTAAAAATCCTCTTAAAATAGCAATTCCTAGGTATGCAATGCCTAAAATTATTGCGATTGCAACTCCTGCAAGTCCAACTACTATTGAAATTAGGTAGTTTTTGAATATTTCTTTTTCATTCAATACAGACGAAATCTTGTCTACAGCTAATACTTCAAGAACAAAGCCTACGATCAGGAGAGGTATACCAACGTATGGAACAAATATTCCAAATGCCGATAGTATAGAGCCTACTCCGCCATAAGTACGTGCTTCTCTTAGATTATCCATGAGCCAAGGTAGAGAAAATAATCAATATAAGTATTTCGTTTGAAATGAAACTATACATTTAAGTAATTTACCTCGAGAAAAACTTCTAACAGCTGCTAAAACGTAGTGAAGGCTTTACAATAATCTTCCTTTTTTGTCTCAAAGTATTCAACTTGACTCTTTTATAAGTTCTACTTTAATTTTAAGTTTAGTAGAAAAGCTTAAAAATTACTGCTTTTTTGTTCTGAAATTTATGACGAAACTTAGAGTAGCTTTTGGAATGTATGACAACAACTTACTTTCGGATAAACACTTTGGAGAATCTGAGTTTTATGCCATTTACGATGTATACGAAGACCACCACTATGAGTTCGTAGAACGTAGAGAAAATAATGCTAAAAACGTTGAAGAAAAAGAGCATGGAGACCCAAGAAAACTTAAAGCTGTAATACAAACGCTTAACGATGTAGATATTTTAGCCGCATTTAGGATGGGTCCAAACTACATACAAATAAAGAAAAATAGCAATAAAGTTCCATTTATAACTGGAACCAGAAAGCTAGAAGAAGCTCTTGTTAAAGTCTCTGAGAACTTTAACAAACTTTGGGAAGAAAAAAATAGCAAATTAGAAGTAGCCTTCAGTGATTCCAAGGGGCAACATCTCCCTTAAAAACTTTAAGAGGCTTAGTTCAGAGAGCGCAAGAGAAATGATAGATTTCAAAGGCGCTGTTTCAGTACTTCTAGTTATTTACTTGGTATTCTCTGTAGCTTCGAGAACAAAGTATCCAAAAGTTCCAATATGGGCTATAATGATGTTTAGCGCATTTATTACTGTGACTACTGGCTTAATACCACCAGATGAGATAGGAAAGCATGTAGACCTTAACGTAATATTTTTCTTAATTGGAATGTTTAGCATTGTATCAGTAGCTGAAAGTTCTGGACTTCTAAACTTCGTTAGTATGTGGTTCATTACAAAATTTAAGAGTAGAAGAACAGTTTTAATTGCTTCTTCTTTACTCTTTGGATTAATGGCAGCAATAACGGTTAATGATTCTGTTGCTTTAATTGGCCCGTCTATAGTATATCTTATATCAAAGTCAACTGGCGTAAGCATAGAACTAATGATTCTGTTGTTGATGTTCTCTCTTACAATAGGGTCAGTTATGACCCCTCTAGGAAACCCTCAGAATATGCTTATAGCAACTTCTTCTGGAATGAATGCACCTTTTATAGAATTTATAAAATACCTTGCAATCCCAACGATTTTTAACTTGGTTGTTACTCCTTTGGTTCTTATGAAGTTTTTTAAAGTTGAGGATCAAAAAGTTAGCCTTGTGTTTATTCCTCAGGAAACAATAAAGAATAAGAGAGATGCATACCTAGGTGCAGCTGGACTCATCGCTACTATAGTTCTTGTTGTAGGAAACGACGTTATGGCTATTTTAGGAAAGCCGCACATCGAGGCTAGAGGCTTCATTCCAATGATTATATCAGCTGGGCTTTATATAGCGGTTAGCGATCCAAGAAAAGTCCTAAAAGGTGTAGACTGGGGATCGATTTTGTTCTTTATAGGAATGTTCATCACTATGGATGGCATATGGGAAGGAGGAATCTTAGAAAGAGTTTTTTACTTCATAATACCAAATAAGTTCGGAGAAGTTACTAGTGCGCTTCCAATATTAGTTAGTTCATTAGCACTAAGCCAGGTACTAAGCAATGTCCCATTTGTCAAGCTCTTCTTAATCTACATGAAGTCTCTTGGCTATACGGGAGATAACATAGTAGAATGGATATTACTAGCAATGGCATCAACAATAGCAGGAAACCTAACAATCCTTGGAGCAGCTTCTAATGTAATTGTATTGGAAGCACTTGAGTCGAAGTACGATAGTACAGTATCATTTTGGGATTTCTTAAAGTATGGCTTCTTAATCACCTTAATTAACACGATAGTGTATGTAATCTTTATTTATGCTGTAGCTTTCGTTTAAGAAAAATAAAGCCAGTGGACATGAACATTACTAACTTCTTTTTAACTTCGCTTAAGGCTTTACTAACGAAATGTTTTTGTCTGTTTAGTTCGATTGTAGACACAAGCACAAAAATTAAGCCAGTCAGTTCTAGCAATAGGTTAATTATTTGTTCGAATTCTTTTGCCTCTTCAACTACGTCTGCGCTAGGCTGAATGTACACAGCAGGTAAGTAAAAACTTTCAATCAACGTATGATTCTTCTCCTTTTTAATTTTAATTTCGCATAGTTTTAAGTTCTCTTCGGTATAACCCCCATCGATGTTTTGCCCACTCCAAACAGCAAGAATAGAAGCACTAGCGTTAAACGTTAGTCCCTCGTTTTCACTTAGAAGAGGAAGAGGCATAGTTAGGTTTTGCGTATAAAAGGTAGAAGAACCTGGTTGGAGAATCCAGTTCGTGTAAGAAGAATTAAAGAGATATGGATTTCCGTTATTGTACAGATTTACGTAAACGTAAGTATTAGCAAGCCCATTAAAAATTGAATCCGTTGGCCTAGGGTTTGTACGATGACAAAGCAGCCCAGGTAAATTAAAACAGTTGTAACCAACTAAAAAGACATAGCCAATCCTATTTGGATTGAAGTTCCAGACTACTTTTGTTCCATTACTTATCGTTCTTGAAAGATGCCACACAACCTCTAGAGGATAACTTAAGTTACCGTCAGTAAGATAAGAGTAAAAGAATATATTTATCTTTACCCCATCCACATGCGTTATCATGAAATTAAAAAACGAGAAAAAGCCAAGAATGAATAAAACTATGCCCAAAACTAGCAAATTTTTTGTAAGATTAAACTTACTATAGCTGTGAAAAGCAACTAGCCCCACTACAATTAAAAAAACTATCTCGCATAAGCTAAACTGAATCGAATAAACTGTAGAGCGACGTTCCAAGGTTTTTTGATCATAAACTAGCTTATATACGCCTAAGCTCTCAGGCTTGGTGATTGTAATGTTTAACATTACCAAGTTGTTGTCTACATTCTTAAAATCTAATCTTGAAATACATGAGTCATAAACTATCTGAAATTGTGTTTTGTTTAACACGGTAAATGAAGAAGGTGCATAAATTAAAATCGAGAAGTAACTGTATTTCGAAATTAAGTTATGAATCAACTCCGTCAAGTTTTCATTGGATGCGAATGGAATATGTAACTTTAGTGGGTTTGTTGGCTCTGAAGTTTCCGGTATTTCATATTCTCCATAACATGGCGCGTATACTCTTCCTTCTTTATAGCCCCCAAGACACATACTCTGGACAGAACCGCCACCCCACGGGTGGATTATGAAGTTTCCAAGTACTACTTCTGAATTGTTTGGAAAGACTATATGTAAAACAAGAAACACTCTAGGAATGTATATAAAAGTTACCGGTAATGAATCATCCTTAGGTCTTAGAAAAGAGTATGCATAAAAAAATGTTATGTTAAAACCTTTTTGTAAAACTAGGCTTTCTGGAGAAGAACTTGGGTACTCTGTCGGATAATCAACTTCTGAACCGTTTGAGAACTTAATATGTAAACTTAAGAATTTGTCCACAAGCAACTCTGTTTTAATTTCATGGTTAAAGCTTATAATGTTAAAGTAGAACGCTACCACAGCTAAAAATAGTAACAAAAGGGCAATTTTTACTATATTCGTTTCCACTTATTTTCACCTCAACAAAACTTAGTTCCTTTTGTAGTTTTCGTTTAAAGGAACAACTTCGATTACATAAGAGCTTGGAAGAGAAGAAACAAAAGAAGGAAGTAGTATTAAAGTTAAGAGAAGAGGGACTATGAACTTAATTACTTTTCTTACATTACTAACTTCCCTCATCTCTTTTCACTAAGTATATTGTTCATCAACTAGCTTATATATTTTTTTATTTTTAAAACATTTTCTCTGTTCTGCAGTTTAGAACAGCTTGTCTTTATTCCTACTAAAATATTTAAATTAGAAGACAATCAGGTGGAGGCATGTGTTCAAGAAAGCTAGGATTTTTAAAGAAAACTAAGAAATAACGTATTAACTTAAGGTTTTTACGCTAGAACTGAAACTTCGAGTTATTTTTCACTGCAGAAAGCTCAACGAAAGAGTCTAGAATTCATCCATGGAAGGTGTGTAAAAACTTATTTACTACTTTAAGTGCAAGTTTTTTGCAAACTTATATGAAATTCATCGAACTAGGAAAAACGGGAATAAAGATCTCAAAGATTGGAATAGGAACTTGGCAATGGGGTGCAGAAGAATGGGGCTATGGGAAGTCTTACTCTGAAAATGAGATAAGAAAAGCGTTCAGAGCGATATACGAAAACGAAATTAACTTCATTGATACCGCTGAAATGTACGCAGGGGGAAAATCTGAAAAATTTGTTGGAGAGCTAGTAAAAGAGTATGGGAGAGAAAATTTTGTTATCGCAACTAAGGTTTCTCCATGGCACCTAGATGAGAAATCTCTTGAAAAAGCTTGTCTAAGCTCTATAAAAAGGCTGGGAGTAAAAGAAATAGACCTCTATCAGATTCATTGGCCAAATCCATTAGTTCCGCTGAGCAAAACCATGAAAGCTCTAGAGAGACTAGTGAACTCTGGAGTAATAAGAGCAATTGGAGTAAGCAACTTTAACTTAAGAAGACTTTCTGATGCAAGAAAAAATCTAGAAAAAACCGATATCGCTAGCAACCAAGTTTTGTACAATATGCTTTCAAGAAGCGTAGAAG
>JAAOZO010000058.1 GCA_011605715.1 Nitrososphaerota archaeon
ATGGGGAAGTCCCCATGTTTTTCTAGATGATGCAGTCCTCATAGAAAAAGAAACGCCATGAGCTATAGCCCAAGGTTCACTATCTAAAATATAAGGACGATCTAAAGTTGTCCACCAACCATAATCACCTTGAAATCCATTTTCTATTGAAAAAGTTTCGTTAGTAGCAAGCTCAATGTTGGGGATATACTTATTAAAGATTTGAGGTACTAGCCACTTTGTCCACCTAGCAATAAGAGAACTACTGCCAAAATCGTACATAAAGCCTCTGTAAAGAAATGAAATTGTTTTTGAGTCTGTTGAAAAGTCAAAATCCAAAAGTATTAAAGGCTTAGTTTTCTGAATAATAGTGTTATTGCTGAAAAGTAGCCAATCAGTAAACTCGCGTGCACCAGCTATTGCTTCCCAATGTCCTGACAGTATAGCAAAAATTAAAGTCCTTTTTTGAGGATGCGAATTATAATACTTAATAAGTTCTAGTACAGATGCTACGTTACTAGCTTCATCTTCATTATGCGCCAACGCAGGAGTTATACTCCATGTATCATAATGGGTTGTAACGACTATTGCTTCTTCTGGAACTTCTGTTCCAGGTATCGTAACGATGATGTTATGTGATATAGAATTCACTAGCTTCATATTCAAATAAATGGAGCTTGTGGAGTTTTTGTTTTCGCTAAGCACTTGTTTAAGCATAAGGCCATCTTCGTATGTTATCGCTATTCTAGGGAAGTAAAATGGAGTTAAAGAGAACTTTTTTATTGCTTCATCAAAAGAATCTATAGATCCTTGATTTTGTGCAGGTGGTAAGATAAAAATAACTCCTTTAGCTCCTAAGTTTGCTACTTGAATCCAGTTATCGGCTGAATCAAACTCAAGTACTACAATAGAGTCTTTTACTTCTTTTCCATCGAGTTCTTTAAGCGTACCATGACCACCATAAATTAGTCTACCAGAGATTGGAGACTTAGTCTCCGAAGTTTGAAACAGATTTGGCCAAATTGCGAACCCTTCTATTACCTTGCCGTTCACAATTAACTTAGAACCAAAATCTATTGGTGTGGCAAGAGTGAAATTTTGGACGTATAAGTTTTCTTGAGGTACACCGAAACTTAGAATCCTATTAGTTAAATAGTTTGTCAGACTTTCAAACGTAGGATACCCACTAACTCTCGAACTAAATTCTAACGAAATTTTCATAGTAGTGTCTATGATAGAACTTTTATTAATTGCATTTACAATAGTAGCAATTTTATCAGAAGAAGATTGAGCTGAAGAGAAGCTCTGCCCATAAACGAAGGTAGATACCGAATTAGAAGTAAAAACAATAGAAAGCAGAATTACTGAAAACGAAATGAAAGACAACATGAACTTTGTTTTTCTTAGGAAAGGTACTTTCATTCCTATTTTCACTATTTTCATCGTCTTTAACACCGATAAAAGCTTTTAGTTATATAAAGTTTTCCTTTAGAATACCTAAAAGTTTAAATACTTGTGATTTTTAAATATTTTTCGGTGAAAAAAATGAGTGAAAAAGAAGCAGTAACGAAACCAGGAATAAAAACTTGGATAATAGTACTAGCTTTGATCTTCCCTCCAATATTCTTCTTTCTAAACATGCCACTCCACTCGATGACACAGTGGTGGGTTTGGCCAGCATGGTTTCCGATACACTTTTTCTGGTTTCTATTACTCTTCCATTACTTAGGTAAGATAAGTCCAAAACTGAAATTAGGGCCAACAGAAGTGGTTCTGATATTAACAATATTTTACTTGGTCTCTGGAAAGGAATACTTGTACGAAGGAATTCACGACTGGACTGAGTTTCCATTGTGGACTTTTAATTCTGGGCTATTCTACTATGGAGCATACAACCCCACTTCTTCAGACGTTTTCTGGTCAAAGGTTCCTAGTTTCTTGCTTCCAGCTCGTACTGCTCTGAAGGCATTTTACGAAGGAGGACTCTTCGACCTAGGTGCATGGCTTGCTCCTGCATTGTTCTGGACGCTGTGGTCAATAGCGGTTTTTGCAGGTGGAATGTTCTGGGCCTACATTCTTAGGAAGCCTTTAGTAGAAGTTGAAAGAGTTCCGTTCCCATTCTCTGCACCTGCTGCTTATATGATAAAATACTATTACGAAGGAGAAGAAAAAGGTGGATTAACTGCAAGAACTTTGTTTAATCTTAAAACAAAAACTGGAAAGATTTTATGGTTAGGTTTCATAGTAGGGTTTATCATGCTAATGCCTGCATCATTTCAAGCATTTCTGCCAATACCGTTGCCAACTTACCTTCAAGTTCTGCCAATTTATGATTGGTTTATGCCAATAGTTGAAAAGATTCTTCCTGGTGCTTACGTTGGTGGTTGGTTTCCTCCAATCGATATTCTAATTTTACTCCTAGTACCAACAGACATACTATTAACTGGCACTTTATACTACATCATTTTTGGAATAATCTACCCAGTTATTGGAGTTGCTGCTGGTATACTGCCATGGTCTCCAGGATATGATCCTAATGAATATGCTACCTACGTAGGTCCATGGAACTCTGGATGGTTTGGAATGGTTGGAATAAGCGTAGGACTAGGAATTTGGGTAGTTTGGAACTACAGAAGTCATTTTGCCAAAGTTCTAAGCTCTTTAACTTCTAAAGAAAAATTGGAAGACGAGGGAATGCCATACTCTTGGATTGCGATTGGAAGTGTAGCAACTTTTGTGCTTTTACTTGTACTTTGGATTGCAGCTGGAGGGAATCCAATACTAGGTTTAATCGGAATTATTTTCTACATCGTTTTTCTCTATGGCTGGGTCTACGAATCAGCAATAGCGTACCCTACTTCCGTTACCAACACACCTTATGGAATACCTTTATTTTATACAATAGGTAATGCACTTGGACAGTGGGGGCCATGGCCAGATCAAAGATCTTTTATGGACGTTGCACTCTTCTGGACTTTAGGAGGTCCAGGAAGTAGGCAATCTGCATTCCAGATGCACTCTCAATTCTTACTCTATGGCGTTGGAAGAGAAAATAAGGTTAGAGCAAGAGACATTTTAATAGTTTCAGTAATAACTATGATTTCAATAGCATTTACTGTTCAGTTCTTAACTCCATGGTGGTACACAGTATTTGGTGGAAAGAACAACTTAGGAGCTGTAGACTACAATGAATGGAGTTTCGGAGACGCATGGAACTACTCGTATGGCACTCCAGCAGGAAGTATACCCTCTCAGCTTATGATCATACTTTATGTAATACTAGGAATAGTAACAACGTTTGTAATGTTTATACTAAGAGCGAGGTTTGCTTGGTTCCCATTACATCCAGTAGGCATAGCAATGGTTACTACATGGGGGATTACACATGGAACTCTGTTTACTGTAGCATTCATAATTAAGTATCTTTTCTTAAAGCTTGGAGGAAGTAGGTCCGTAGAAGAGATAGGAATCCCATTAGCAGTCGGCGCAACAATAGGAGCTGGAACAGCATATGGCCTTGCATGTGTACTTGCATTCATAACTAGAGCGATACCTGTTTTCCTTACTCACTTGTAAAGCTGGAATATAAAGGAAGCTATTAGAATTTTTTTATTTTTTAATATAATTTTTGGTAAGTCTAGCTGTAAGAAAAATAAAAAAAGAATCCTTTTACTTTGACCTTTTTAGTATTCTATTAGAGGTAAGTTAATTAGCTTTTCTTCTTTTGAACTTTTTTCTGCAGCTACGGCAGCTTCCATTGCTTTTAGTCCATCAAGAGGTGAAGCAAAAGTTGGCTTGTTGTCTAGAATGCTATTTACAAAGTCTTTCATTTCTTTTTCATACATAACAATAGGATCTTCTTTTATGGTTACTTCTCTCGAACTTTCGTTTCTACTACTAACTTCCATCGAACCGAGAACATACCCTCTTACGCTAACTGTTCCTTCTTTACCAACTATTCCCCAGCTCTCATAAGTGTGAGTTGCTGTCCAACTTTGCAGTACGCTTGAGAATGCACCATTCTTGTGAGTAAATATTATGTAAGCGTTATCCTCTATGCTTATGCCTTTTCTCTCTGTTTTATACTTGGCAAGAGCGGAAGTTATATCACCAGCAAACCATATGAATGAGTCTATCATGTGAATTGTATTTTCAACAACCATCCCTCCGCTTTTATTTTTATCAACAAGCCATCCTACTGGAGGTAGAACCCCTATTGCTGTCCCTATTGCAACTCGCCACAATGCAACAGGCTCTCCTATTGTATTGTCTTCGATTAGCTTTTTTGCATACTTAAACATACCGTGATGTCTTAAACAAAATCCAACTGCAAACTTTACGTTACTTTTCTTCCATTGTTTGTATATTTCATACGCGTCTTCCAAAGTAGCAGCCAATGGCTTTTCCAGAAATACGTGCTTATTTGATTTCATAGCTTCTATAGCTATTTCCTTGTGAGTATCTGGAGGTGTAGCTACAACTACAGCGTCAAGGTCCTTTAGTTCAAGGACGTCCTTATAGTCTGTAAAAAACCTACTTACCTTAAACTTGCTAGCAGCTTGTTTTGCTCTTTCTTCTATTATGTCGCATGTAGCTATTAAGTTAACTTGTTCTAATTTTACTAAATTTGGGAGATGGGCATAGTTAGCTATTCCACCACAACCAATTACAGCTACGTTTAGTTTCTTCATCTCGAGTCATAGTTAGAACAAGTAAACTATATAAGGTTTACTTGAGATAAAATAAAGAGACGTGCATGCTTATTAAAGTACACAACTACTAGCCATACAAATAGGAATTTCTTCACTTTAGACG
>JAAOZO010000170.1 GCA_011605715.1 Nitrososphaerota archaeon
ATTAAAAAAGAAAAGGTCCCAGATTAAATCCAAGAATTGATTCCATCTTCACATTCTTCTTCACAAGCGTAGTTCAAAAGTTATAACTTAATGCGAGCATATCTTCTTTCTTGGAGTTTTACAATTTTTATGACCCAAAAAGAAAGACAAAAAGTTTTAGAAGTGCGTAGATTAATGCCTTATCCTTTCTATTTACCTAGACTCGAAAATACTTATAAACATTTTCTATCAGGCAATAACAAGGATGTTAAAAGACAAAAGGTATGATCTTGACGAAAGAGACCTAAAGATTCTAGAGATACTGAAGAAGGATGCAAGAACTTCATTCACAGAAATTGCTAGAACTTTGAACATCTCAGAAGGTGCCGTTAGAAGACGAGTTGAGCATCTGGAGAACAGTGGTATCATAAAGAAGTTTACAATAGAAACTTCTTTGCCTACTGTAAAGGCAATAATCCTCGTTTCAACTACTCCAGAAGTTCCTAATCCTACGATCTCGAAAGAGATAAGGAGTCTTGAAGGCGTTGACTGGGTTTATGAAGTTACAGGGCAGTTTGACATAACAGTTTCAGTTTCTGGTCCGAATATGACATTCATTAATAAATGCATAGATGAAATTCGTTCAGTTAAAGGAGTTCTTCATACGAATACTCTCATTGTGCTCAGAGAATGGTAGTATTTTCGTATGCTTTTTTAGCCTTAAAATTTATTTTTGTGCTATTGACTGCTAAGCGCCATGAGCAAAACTAAGGTAATAATAGCAGTTTGTCCTCAGTGCGAGGGTAACATAGAAGTTCCTGGCGATGCAATTCCAGGAGAAGTAGTTAGCTGTCCAGACTGCGGTGCAACTTTTGAAGTAGATGCTATAGATGGTGACAAGGTTTCTTTAAAACAAATAGAAACCCAGGGTGAAGACTGGGGAGAGTAAGTTATGGCTAAAATGGCTATAGTATACGACATTGTAAGACAAGAAGAAAAAATGTTAACGAAGGAAGCAAGTGAAAGAGGATTCGAGGTAGCAATGTTGAATCTTGATCATACATATTTTAATCTAAGTAGCAAAGATAACTTGCCCTACGATGTTGCGTTGCAAAGGAGCATAAGCTACTTTAGGTCTCTTCACTCAACAAAAGTTTTAGAAGATTTTGGCGTAAGAGTAATAAATAGCTTTTATACCACTCTAATAAGTGGAAACAAACTGTTTACAACTTTAGCTTTAGAAAAAGCAGGTGTTCCTACACCAAAAACATTCTTGGCTTTCTCGGAAGAGCAAGCTATTAAGGCTACAAACGAACTTGGTTATCCTGCTGTTCTAAAGCCAGTTGTTGGTAGCTGGGGACGATTAGTCAGTGCGCTTAACGACGAAGAATCAGCAAAGGCAATACTTGAGTCAAGAAAGTTTATGCATCCTCTTTATCAAATTTACTATGTCCAAAAAAGAATTAGTAGACCTCCTAGAGACATAAGAAGCTATGTTATTGGAGATCAATACGTAACTGCAATATATAGGTACTCGCCTCCAGGTGACTGGAGAACAAATACTGCAATAAGTGGAAGAGCAGAACCCTGCCCAAAGTCAAAAGAGTTGGAAGAATTAAGCATAAAAGCTGCAAAAGCCGTAAACGCAGAATATATAGGTGTTGATTTTATGGAGTCGCAGAATGGGTTAGTGGTTCACGAGGTTAATAGCTCAACAGAATTTAAAAACACAGTTAGAGTAACTGGAGTGAATATTCCAAAGCTAATCGTTGATCATATTTATTCTTTGATTAAGAGGTGATGAAAATGGAAGAAAACTCTCAGAATGAAGGTCCAGAACTTTTTAGAGACATCTTTCCGTACTACGCTCCTCCAAAAATGGTTTACGATGGATTTGATCCAGATAAAGACAAGATATATCTAACTGATACTACTCTTAGAGACGGACAGCAAGGATGGAGAACCCTAACTGTTGAAGAGTCTCTAGAGATTTACGATGTACTCCATAGGCTCGCAGGTAAAGATGGAATAATCGCAACAACTGAAATGTTTCCGTACACTCAGAAAGATAGAGAGACAATAGAAAAAGTAATTTCAAGAGGTTATACCTTTCCTGAACCAATAGGGTGGATAAGAGCAAGAGAAGAAGACTTAAACCTAATATTACAAACAGAGCTTAAACAAACAGTTTTGCTTTGCTCGATTTCGGATTATCATATTTACTACAAGTTAGGATTAGATAGAAGAAAAGCCGTTGAAAAATACTTGTCAGTTATTTCAAAAGCTTTATCGAAGGGAATTTCTTTGAAAGTTTCTCTGGAAGATATTACAAGAACAGACGTAAGGGGTGTAGCCATACCTTTTATTAGAAAAGTTCAAGATTTAGCAGAAGAATACTCAACTTCTGTTATCTTTAAGTTAGCTGATACGCTAGGTGTTGGATTACCATTTTCTGAAGCTCCCTTGCCTAGAAGTATTCCAAAGCTTGTTAGAACGATAATAAAAGAAACTCCAATAGAAGGCTTAAGCTTAGAATTTCATGGTCACAATGATTTTCATTTGGTTGTAGCAAATCATACTGCAGCTTGGGTCAATGGCGTTGCATATTCTAATTGTACTTTGTTTGGAGTTGGAGAACGAGCGGGAAACTGTCCTTTAGAAGCAATGTTAATAGTGTATCAGGAGCTTATGGGTAACAAATCTAATGTCGACTTAACTTCCATAAAAGATGCAGCAAGCTTGTTTAGAAGGCTTGGATTTCATATTTCAGAATATTATCCTTTAGTTGGAAACAATGCCTTTCAAACGAAGGCTGGTATTCACATAGACGGCATGTTGAAGAATCCAGAAGTTTATTTGCCGTTTGACCCTGAAAGAGTGCTTGGAATAAAACCAAAGGTAGAAATTAATTCTTACTCTGGAAAAGCTGGAGTTGTGTACTGGCTCTTAAACAACTTTAATATAAGTCATGACCACATTAAGAATGATAAAAGAGTAGACTTAATGTACTCTGAAATCGTGAAAATGTTTGAGAGTGGGAGAAAGAATCCAGTTACAGACCTTGAGATGCTAAACTTAGTGAAAAGCTACATGCCAGAGTTGCTCGAAAACGTTAAAAGTGAGAACTAG
>JAAOZO010000053.1 GCA_011605715.1 Nitrososphaerota archaeon
GTGATAACGTGACAATGAAGTTTAATTCGCTTATGATTGCTTCAAATAGGTTAAATTTACTTTACTTACTTCGTGATTCTGGATTTGAAGTTAGAATGCACGCATACGAGTATCTTGTAGCATACAATAGTAGGTTCCTTTGTCTTATTCTTCTTTTTCCTATAGATAATAAAGCAACAATAAAAGTATTCAGTTGGATTCCAGACAACAGTTTGTTAATTGACAAAATTGTATCTATAATTAAAAAAGTTGAAAAAGATGTAAAAATAGAAGTAAAGTAAGCATATTAAAGTATGAGTAGCAAAGTGCCACTTGGTTTCATAAATGTGCACTGAGCGTGTAGTTCTTTAACTAAAAAGTTCTAAGTTAACAGAGCAGAATATAGGTGCAGTATTGTTTAAATACCCATTTTAGATGCTTTTTCCCCGCGCTATCATATGGATATGAACAATAATTCGAAAAAATTCTATACCCTTAGAATTTTACCAAACGGTGTTTTAGTTACTGTAAACGTTGGAGAAACAATACTTGAGGCTCTTTTAAGGAATGGCATTCCGATTGAAAGCGTTTGTGGAGGAAAAGGCATTTGTGGAAAATGCGCTATAAGAGTATTAGATGGACTTCTATCCGAACCAACTTTACAAGAAAGAAAGTGGCAAAAAGCCATAGGTTCAAACATTAGGTTAGCATGCCAAACTAAGCTACTTTCTGATGCTACTATAGAGTTAAGTGAAATATCTGCGACAAAAAATGTAAAAATACTAACACTTGGAAAGAGAATTCAAACTAACTTAAGTCCTTCTACGATAAGAAAGGCTACATTTCTAACTAAGCCAAGCTTGGAAGATCAAAAAGCTGATCTTGAAAGAGTACTAAGTGAGTTAAATACTGCTAAGTTTGACCCACTTGTTTTAGAGAAAATATCAAAGACTGTTTGGAGTTCTAATTTTAATGTTGATGCTATACTGTTTGAGGATGAACTGTTAGACGTTGTTTCTCACTCAAATGATTCTCACTTATATGGTGTTTCTTTTGATATTGGAACAACAACGGTTGTTGGATACTTATATGACCTGTCAAATGGTGAGTTGTTGTCTGTAAAGTCTTCTTTTAATGAACAGATAAAATTCGGTGAAGACGTGATAAGTAGAGTTGAATATGCGAGCAGAAGCTACGAAAACTTGAAGAATGTTAGAGAAGCAATCATTTCTACGATGAACAAAATTATAAAGGAGCTATTAGAAGAGGCGAAAATTGACGCATCTCAAGTTTATGACGTTGTTTGCTCTGGGAATACTATTATGACTGCATTTCTGCTTGGAAACGATAGTTTTTATTCTTCTCGAGCTCCTTACATTCCTCCGTTTACTTCACAAGTTAAGATTAAGGCTAGAGACTTAAAGATAGAAATAAGTCCTTCAGGGTACATAAGAACATTACCTTGCGTTAGTGCTTACATTGGTGGCGACGTTGTTGCCGATATTTTGGTTTCTGAACTTTTTAAGTACGAAGATCCTGTTGCTTTGATTGATCTTGGAACTAATGGAGAAGTGGTAATTAAAAATCAAAATGGAATTTTTGCGGCATCTTGTGCTGCCGGTCCTGCGCTTGAAGGATACAGTATAAGACATGGTATGCGTGCTATGGATGGTGCGATAGAATCTATCACTATAAGCGAAGATGGCAACGAAGTATTTTTCAAAACCGTAGGAAACAAAAAGCCTATTGGAATATGTGGCTCTGGCATTGTTGAGGCTCTAGCTTGGTTGCGAATTAGAGGCATAGTAAGCAAAACTGGAAAATTACTGGAAAACTTCGCTAGAGTAAAGAAAGAAGATAATGAACTTCAATTCATTTTGGTTGATGAAAAAAGATCTGGAACAGGAAAAAACATAGTTATAACACAGAACGACATTAGAAAAATACAGCTTGCAAAGGCAGCTGTGCTTTCAACTTTTCTCATATTGTCTCGAATAAGTAAGACAAAAGTAGAGGATATTAAAAAATTGTTTGTGGCGGGAGCATTTGGAAACTACATAGATCCATTCTATGCTATGGTGATTGGCCTTTTGCCTGAAGTTCAAAAGGAAAAGATTGTTCAAATCGGTAATGGCTCTGGAATGGGTGCGAGCTCTTTACTTCTTTCTAAAGAACTTTGGAAAGAATCAATAGAAGTTGCAAGAAAAATTAAAGTAGTGGAGCTGAACTTAATACCCTCATTTAGACAGGAATTTATAAACGCGACGTTTATTCCTCATAAGGATGAAACCCTATTTCAAGGTACTCTTAAGTCAATTTCGTCCTTTGGGGAGGAAGAATAAACATTCTATGACTCTCAACAAAAAGCTTAACTTATCTAGACCAAAACGATTTTTATTCTTGTTTTTGTTCTTTACTTGATGAGTCATGATTCCTGTTTTAAAAGTTAGTGGCAACAGTATAGCAGAAGCTTGGGAAAACTCTTTAGTTGAGCTTTGGAAAAATGGTATTAGAATAAGAACAGAATACGACAAACCTAATGATCCTCCAAGTATAGATGCAACGATGATAATAGTTGTCCTTGAACCTCTTTCTGAACCAAGGATACACTTATCAATTCCAGCAAGCTTTAAGGACCTGTGGAAGTACAGAAGAGAAGTTGTTAACGGAGTTCATGATCACTGGATAGACCCTAAGAGCGGAAAGTGGACTTATACTTATCACCAAAGGTTATTTAAATATCCTTCGTGCAACGAGTTCATAAATCAAATAGACTACATTGTAGATAAGCTTTCTAAAGTCCCTTATACTAGAAGAGCACAAGCAATAACTTGGGACCCAAAGCTAGACCCAAAAACGAACGACCCTCCATGTTTGCAGAGGATATGGCTTCGCTGTACAGAAGATGGCAGTACGCTAAAGCTAAATATGAATGCCCACTGGCGATCTAGAGATGCTTACAAGGCTGCCTTTATGAATATGTTTGCTCTTACTGAGCTACAAAGGGAAATCGCTCAAATGATCTCCAACAAAACTAATAAAGAAGTTACGGTTGGGCAATATGTGGACATTTCAGATTCCTACCATATTTA
>JAAOZO010000019.1 GCA_011605715.1 Nitrososphaerota archaeon
AGAGTTAATTCTACACCATCTAACCCAATTTTATGAGCTTCTTTTATGAAGTCTTCATACTTCATTCGACTATTTTTTAGGTAGTCTCTATAAGAGTACGCAGCACAACCTATCTTTATCATACCTTTGTTCATCAGTACTGCTACGATGAATATAAAAACTTTTACAAACTTGAGTTTAACAAGAGAAAGCTACATTAGAATTAACGACTTGGAGAACACTACGTTGATTACATATTTTTCTGGTGAAAAAGAGAAAAGGCATTTGCTTCCTTTCATCGAACGAAATAAAGTAACACCTGTAAAATCAAAATGTAAAATAACTCTTCAAATTCCTATGAACTCTCTTCTTAGCTGATGAAATCGTCACTCGTTTTTGTAGCAACGTTAAATCTTCTTAAAAGTGTAAGATAAGTAGTTCATCAATGAAACTTAAGAACTTAATTAGCTCTAAGGTGGATGTGAGAAAAGTTATCGAAGAACTACAACTTAAAATTTCGCAAATTCAAAAAAGTCTTTTTTTGTGCTAACTTTAATATATCTATTGCTTTCTCAGTAGATAATTCTTAAGCGCAACTATTCTGCTACTTTTAGTTTTAACTAAGTATTCAACAAGTTTCTTAAAATTATCAAGTTTGGTGTTGACTATTTCATGAAATAAGATCGGTTCCTTGGGAAGTCCATATTCGTTAAGATCAACTCGTACTTCCTTAGCACTTTCTATAACCCATTCTTCAAGTCTTGGCATTAATATAACTAGTACGTTTCTCTTATTTTCTTGAGTTAAAATTTTAATACCATAATTCGTGAAAGCCGCACGTTGTTTAAACATATTCATCAATGGTGGTTGTACACTATACGGGTCTTCATCTATCACTCCTACAGAATTTTCGCTATACTTTATAAGATGCTTAAGCAACTCGGACTTATTACCAGCATGAATAACTTTACTTCTTTTTACTAATACTTTAATCAAAACCATGTCTGGTTTGCATTCAACTAAGTATTGCAAGGTTTAAGTCACCTCTTTTTTGAGGATGTTTTCAATGTTAAAGAATACATCAATTCCTAACTCTAAAATCTTCTCAAGTTCGCTCTCGCTTAATGCCTTAACTTTTGTTTGCCAGTTATCCACATAAGTAATGAAGACTGCAATGTTTTCCTTCGGAACTTTTTCTATAAGTGAGGTGAGAAAGTATGGATTATGTGTTGAAATGAAAAACTGGTTTTCGTTTTTCTCATGAGCAATAACTTCAGCTAGATACTTAACGTAATAAGGAAACGAATGAGCCTCGGGTTCTTCGAAAGCTAGTACAGAGTTCCTATTTGACTTTATTGCAGTTAGAAAGAAGATAACTTTTTGTATTGTTTCAGAAAGAAGGTGGTATGGATGTGAAATAACTATATCTTCAAGCTGTTTTTCAATTCTTATTTTGCCTTCTGGTACTTCAATAACTAATTTTAAGTTGAAGGCATCAAGTATACTGTTGGTAACTTTTCTTAGTTCTTGCATTGATAACAATACTGCCGCAAGGTTTATGCCATGTGGAGGTAAGAGAAAAGCTGGATTTTCTATCGAAAATGATCCTCTCATCACAGATTTCTCAAACCTGTAAAACTTAAAATTTCTAAAAATATCTTTGGGTTCTCTTCTTTCTTCTTCTCTTCCATCTAACGAAAGTTTAATAACTTCTTCTTGGTGAGTTGCTCCACTAGTATACTGAGTATAAGTACAAACAATCTTTCCCTCATTCTTATCTAAACTAATGGATACTAAGGAATCATCAAAGGATATAGTTATCTTGTTTTCAATGTTGCGATCGTAAAATAAATCCATACCTGTATCAAACCTTACAAAACTAGAGAGGTTTCCAAAGTAAATGTACGACAAGAATCCAATTACTTCAAGAATGTTTGATTTTCCCACGTTGGGCTGACCAATGAATACGTTTACTTTTTTGCAACTTAGCTCAACTTGCTTTACTGACTTGAAGTTTTCTATCACTAATTTTTTTATCATCTTACCTCACTATGTTTTGCTTGGTAACTTTTTACTACTTTCTTAAAAATCCAGTAACTTAAAGGTTTAGCAGCTAACCTTATAGGTGTTATCATAACACTTTTCATAAATTAGTTATAGTTTAAATAAAGTTTTAAGTTTTTCGCTTAGTATCTTATGCTCTGTTAACTTAATGTTTTCTAGGCCAAGTTACTCTTTCTTATGTTCTTTGAACTGAACTTCAAGAAGCAGAGAACCATGTTGTTTAATACTAGTAGAGCTGTTTTCTATAGAGAAGCTTGTAGGAGTTTAAATCTTGTTCGTCGTTCAATCCTCTATAATTTGTGGCAGGTATCCATACAACGTCAACTTCTTTCTCCATCAGTTTCTTCACAAGAGGCCATGGTACGTTCTCGTCAGCCAGTAGTTTCAACAGCCATTACCTCTACTTTTTTCAGGGCTTCCAGAGCATACCTTAAGGCCTCAAACACCGCCTCTTTGGGAATCCTGTAGTTTTCTGCGACTCCATCAGTGCTCCATCTAGCAACTAAAGCCTCTAGGATATCGTCAACACTTATTCTGGTGCCCTTAACTGTAGGTCTCCCACCTCTACGCTTAGGAACAGCTTCTAAATACTCATAGCCCAGGTATCATATCTGTTGCATTTTTAAGCATGACTAAATAAATGTTTGTTACAGAAGGTTAAAATGCTTGTGAATACGGGTAGCTCGTATAAAATTTGCCTATCCTTTCTACTTTCCTTAACTTCTTCAAGGCATTCTTAGTTAAGCTTTAAATATTCGAGTTTAGACTATAATAGTCATGGCTCGAATGTTTATAAACAGAGAAAATGAGCTTAAAAC
>JAAOZO010000174.1 GCA_011605715.1 Nitrososphaerota archaeon
AAAGCAAGGTAAAACCATTCTTCTTACGACGCACTATATGGAAGAGGCTGACCAATTATGCAACAGAATAGCTTTTATAAATAAGGGAAAGATAGTTGCTGTAGACACTCCTGAAAAATTAAAAGCTATGATTGGCAAGTATGAGGTTTTAAAGGTAGTTGTTGTTAACGCAAACGAAGAGGCACTAAGTTCTGTAAAGAGTTTGTCTTTTGTTGAAGACTATAACTTAACTTACGATGATCCTACGATTGCAAAAGCAACTATCAGGCTTTATATGAAAGAAGTTGAGTCAAATATCCAAGAAGTAGTAGGTGTGTTCTCCAGAGCTGGTTGCAAGATAATCTCAATAAGCATAGAAAAACCAACTCTTGAAGACGTCTTTGTAAAGTTTACGGGTGAGGCATTAGGAAATTGAAAAAGGATGTAGCGCAAAATTTCATCTTAGAACTAAAAGTTTCTACTTCAACAGCTAAAAAAGAGCTACTGATAAACTTTAGGTATCCTTTGTGGGTAATATTCTGGGCTATAATGCCAGTTTTCTGGTTAGCCCCTCTAGTTTTCCAAGGACAGGCTCTCATTGGAGGAAGGTCTTCAACTTCATTTGCTATGTTGTCTGGTAATTCTGACTTTATAACGTTCAACATTGTTGGCAGTTCATTGTATGCTTACGTGATGTCTGCTTTATGGGGAATGGGCCTCTCTTTAAGAAGAGAGCAGTGGAGTGGTACTTTAGAAACATTAATGGTCTCTCCATGTAACAAATTCTTCATACTACTTGGAAAAGCAGTATCTGATAGCATGCTTACTACTTTTTACGCTTTAGTTCAGTTCATTTTAGCAAGTCTTTTGTTTGGAGCAAAAATAAAACTAGAAAACTTAGCTTACGCAATTTTTGTATTATTGTTGATGATCTTCGCACTTTATGGTGTTGGGTTTTTACTTTCAGGAGTAATTTTGATGTACAAGGAGCCAGGAGCCTTATTAAATTTTGTTAATACTTTTATTTCAATCATTTGCCCAGTTAACTATCCATTAAAAGCATTAGTCTTTGTTTTCGAAAGCATAGGATATTACCTCCTAATTGCAGGTCTTATTTTTCCACTAACTCCTGCTCTAGAAGCGATAAGAGCTCTTCTCTTGCCTTCCTTTGATCCTTTTATAGGTACTACATTGGCTTTAACTTACTTAGTAGTAGTTTCTGTCGTTCTTTTGTTTCTAGGGACTTTTTTGTTTAACTATGCTGAAAGAAAAGCCAGAAAAGCTGGTACGCTTGGAACTTATTAAGAGGGGTTAAAAATGGATGCGGTAGATGAACTAAAAGTTGTTTTGGCAGTGGCAAAGAAAGAGCTAAAGCTATATTTGAGATACCCTGTGTGGGTCTTATTTGATGCTTTAATGCCTTTGTTGTGGGTTTTATCCTCAATAATATATAGCAAAGCTTTAGTGGGCTCTTCTTACTCTACTTATTTGGCTAGTTTAGCAAATACTGGCGACTATGTTTCTTTCATAGTGGTTGGAATGATTGTTTCCAGCTTTGCATTCTCGACTTTGTGGGGGATGAGCTATGCTCTGAGAGGAGAGCAGTGGAGTGGTACTTTAGAAACAACTTTTCTCGCTCCATGCAGTAGATTTTCAATTCTCCTTGGAAAAGCATTCAGCTCGATGCTGACAACTTCACTGTGGGTTATTTTACAACTCATTCTTTCAACGTTAGTTTTTAACTTAAGAATAAATTTCATAAACCTGCCAATCGCTTTATTTCTGCTGCTCATTGCTCTTCCAAGTTTTCTTGGAATAGGTTTCTCTTTGGCAGGTATAGTTTTAGAATTCAAAGAGCATAATGCCTTTGTAAACTTTTTAACTGCGCTTTTTTCTTTGCTCCTTCCAATCTCTTACCCATTAGTTGTTCTGCCACCATTCTTAAGGTATTTTTCATATTTGTTACCTCCAACTTATGCTATAGAAGGGATGAGGAACGTCCTAATATTGGATTCTAGTTTAGGTGACTTGATAAATCTCATTTTACCTCTCCTTTTCTTCGATGTATTCTGGTTGCTGTTCGGATCTATAGTCTTCCTAATGGAGGAAAAGAGAGTCATGAAGAAGGGTGCCCTAGGCTATTACTAGTAAAGCAAGCTTATGAATTCCTCCAAATTTTTTGCCAAAGTGCCGATTATTATAATCTTTTTATGTAATTTTTCACTACAATGCCGGTTAATTTTTAGCAAAATTTATCTAGAGCTCTTAAGCCTAAGTTGGAGGAGGAGATGAAACAGGTAACCCACCAGAAAATAGAAGACGCGGTAAGCTACTTGCAAAGAAAAGAACGTCTCCCAATTTTAAAGGTGCAAACCACTGCTTTAATCACAATTGAAGAGTTTATGGTTTCTAAAGGTTTCCTTCAATTAATGCCAGTCATAACTGCTAAAGTTACAGATCCATTGGGTCCAGATCCTGGAAGTTCAGTTGTTCTAATTCCCAAGATAAAGTACTATGATGAAGATTTAGTTCTAACGCAAAGTATGATACTTCATAAGCAGCTTGCTTTGTTAAGCGGCGCCGATAAAATTTTCATAATGTCCCCAAACATAAGGTTAGAGAACAAAGCAAGAAGAGAAAGCGGAAAACACTTGTTTGAGTTTACTCAAATGGACTTTGAAATGAAGAATGGAACAATGGAAAAAGTAATGGCGTTGCTTGAAGATTTGGTCGTTGAAGTTATTTCAAAAACTATTTCAGAAAAAGAAGAAGAACTAAAAGAACTAAATAGGGAACTAGAAGTTCCACCTAAGCCATTCAAAGTTTATACTTCTCACGAGCTGGAGGAAAAATATGGTAAAGACTGGGAGTACTTAGCTTCTCTCGATCACAAGTATCCTTTCTGGGTCACTTGTTTCAAAAGAGAATTTTATGATAGAGAAGATCCAAGCAATCCAGGCCACTATAGGAACTATGACCTAATATATCCTGAGGGTTATGGAGAAGCTGCTTCAGGTGCTGAGAGAGAGTGGCAATATGACAAAATAATGGAGAGAATAACAAGGGATGGCCTAAATCCAGAAGACTTCAAAGAGTACCTAGAAGTCGCAAAGAGAGGATTACTCTCTCCAAGTGCTGGCGCTGGAATTGGTATAGAACGCCTAGTGAGGTTTCTAACGGGCGTAAAGCACATTGGCGACGTTCAGCCATTCAGAAGAGTTCCTGGGGAAGAGGTTATCCTTTAATACAACTTATTCATTAAAAGTTAGACGTTTTTGTCTTTATTCTTTTTATTAAATCTTATTCCTTATCAAGTTGAGTACAACTAAACACTACGTTCTGTAGTAGAACCCAACTTCCAGGTTGAATAAGCTTATACTAAATTATAATATCATACTTTATAAAGCTTTATGGGAAAGGTTTAAATTCAATAAAACGCTAAGCAGTGTACCTATAACGCCATAAAAGCGAGAGGAAAATTGTGGTGATACAAAATGACAGGAATAGAATACACTATACTACTATCGTGGCTTTTTGCGCTTGTTGCAATAGTTCTACTAGTAAAGTACATTACTTCAAAGAAAATTCTTGATAGTAAAGTAAAAGAGATTGGTGGTTTTATAAAGGCTGCTGGCTTAGCTTACATCAAGAGGCAATCGCTATACGTTTTAGCGGTTTCTTTTGTCTTTTTTGTTGCTATCTTTTTCTTAAGTGGTATTCAAACTTCCATTACCTTTATTGTAGGAAGTTTCCTTTCAACATTAGCTGCAATGCTTAGCCTCAGGATTGCTGTGGAAACAAATTCAAAAGTAACAGAAGAAGTTAAGAAGTCAGAAAAAAGTGCATTTAACTTAGCACTTTTGGGCGGAAGCATAACTGGGCTTTCTGTCTTAAGTTTAAGTTTGATGGGGTTGCAATTATTTTATGCATTTTTTAAGGATCCAAACTCTTTGGTTGGTTTTGGTTTCGGAGCAAGTTTAGCTGCGATCATTTCTCAAATCGGCGGTGGAATCTTTACTAAAGGTGCAGATATAGGAGCTGATTTAGTAGGAAAAACTGAACTTAAGTTACCTGAAGATGATCCAAGAAATCCTGCAGTTATCGCCGACCTTGTTGGCGACAATGTTGGTGATTGTGCAGGAAGAGGAACTGACTTGTTTCAATCAATAAGCTCCGACATAATAACTGGAATGCTGGTTGGACTAGCGTTTACAATTAAGTATGGGAATGAAGCCTTACTCATTCCTTTTCTTTTACAGGCAATTGGACTCATTGGGTCGGTGCTTGGAATAATTACAATAATTGCATTAAAGAGAAGTAGCCCAATGGTAACATTCAACCTAGCAATCCTCGTAGCATCTGTTTTTGATTCTCTAGCTATGCTAATAATCTTTACTAATGTGGTAAAAGATATAACCTTATTTTACTCTGGAATAAGTGGAATTATAATAACGGCTTTAGTTGGTTATGTGCTTCAATACTACACAAGAACTGAAGGAAGACCAATAGAAGATATTTCTTCTAGTGCAAGAAGAGGTGCTGCTATAACAATACTGTCTGCATTTTCATATGGATTAGAAAGCCCAATTGCTCCTGTAGTTATGGTGGCCATTGCTGTTGTCTTCTCCTTTTACATAAGTGGTTCTATCTATGGGGTAATGATTGCAAATATTGGTACAGATATGCTTTCTGCACTTTTACTATCTATGGATAGTTTTGGTCCAATAATCGACAATGCAAGTGGTATAGCTGAAATGTCAAATGCTGGGCATGAGGTAAGAAAAGCACTAGAAAGGTTTGATGCTATAGGGAACACAATGAAAGCATACACAAAAGCATTTGCCATAACTTCAGCAACGGTATCTGGAGTTCTTTTATTCATTACTTACTATGAACTAGCAGAAATAGCTAAGGTTAGAGTCCTTACTCCTCTAATGTTTGTTAGTGCTCTTTTAGGAGTTTCCTTACCATTCTTGTTCTCTTCAATTGCTTTAAGATCAACAAAGAAAACAGCTTATGTTATGGTAGACGAAGTAAGAAGACAAGTGAAAAGTAATCCAAAGATATTAACTGGAGAAAGTACTCCTGATTATGCAAAATGTGTAGATATCTCAACTAAGCATGCTTTAAACGAAATGCTTCTTCCCACCTTGCTTTCAATACTGCTAACTTCTCTTGTAGGATTTGTCTTTGGTAAAGAGTACTTGGGAACTTTTGTACTTGGAGCGATAACCTCTGCAGCAAT
>JAAOZO010000057.1 GCA_011605715.1 Nitrososphaerota archaeon
AAGTATGGAACTTTTATGAGAAATTAAGGGAAGCCGAAGTTGAGCTTATTGTTGATAGTGGTTCAACGTACACTGTTTTACCAGAGTCTTTGCTTAAGAACTTAATGGTTAAGCCCATGAGAACAATAAGACTAAGACTTGCAGACTCAAAAATAGTAGAAAAAGCCCTTGGAGAAATTGGAATTGCTATAGACGAATACTCTGCTTCCGCAACACCTGTTGTATTTGGCGAGGAAGAAGTTTATCTACTTGGTGCGGTGCGATGGAGCAACTTGGACTTGCTCCAGACCCCCTGAAAAAGAGATTAGTTCCAGTAGAAGCACTTCTTTTTAGTTTTAAACATTTTTGATCATTAGCTTATGTTTATCTCACCAAGAGCTACGTCTTAAATATAGATATAAAATGTGTTAGAACAATTAGAAAGATATAAACCTCCAAATAGGAACAAAGCTATTAGGAGAAATCTAAAACCCGCTTAGGAGAAGATGAAGTGTCAGTAGTAAAAATAAGCAGAATAAGGTCCAAGACAGATGACGCACTGAGCGAAGAAGATGTGAAAAGAGGCTAAGACTTTACTGTTTAAGTTGTTCGTCCTATAGCTAAACAATTATGTTTATTAAGATATGGCTAAAACTTTAACTAGCTATGAGACCACCATGCGAACTTGTTAGCAGATTTTACTTACCTCAGCTCAGAGCTAGAATAACTAAAGAACTTGTAGAAAAATATGGGTGGAACGTGAGGCAAGTTGCTAACACATTAAAAATTTCTTCAACTGCGGCACTTAGGTATAAGAGAATAATAAGAGAAAGGTCAAGAATCTCAAGCAGTTTTTTAGACAAGCTTGCAGAAAACTTAGCTAGTAAGATAGCAAGAAATGAGATTAGCGATGAAGAATTCATAAGGCAAGTGTGTTCCGGTTGCTTAATTTTAAGGCTTGAAAGTGACATATGCAAGATTCATAGAAAAGAAATTCCAGAGCTAAAAAATTGCAGAGTTTGCTCTGGGCTGTTTACAGAAATGGAGAGCATTCGAGCAGACAGGCTTGAAGTGATAGAAGAGTTGAACTCTGCCTTAAAGCTCTTATCAGGCTACTCTAACTTTGACTTGCTGATACCAGAAGTAAGGACAAACATAGTAATGTGTGTAAAGGATCCAAAAGGGTTGCAGGACGTAGCTGCATTTCCAGGAAGAATAACTTCAATCAACGGAAGAGCTGTGGCACTATCGCAACCAGAGTTTCAAGCTTCAAAGCATATTTCAAAGATACTTTTAGCAATGAACAAGAAAAACCAAAATATTAGAGCAAGTATGTGTATCAAGTTTAATGAAGAGATAGAAAAAGCAATAAAAGAATCTAAACTTAAGTTTGTAGTAATGGATAGAACAAAATACGACGACATAACCAAGTTCATTGAAGAAGCTTTGGGAGACTTTGACGCAGTTGCTGATCCAGGAGAAAAGAATGTAGAACCGGTAGTTTACATTTTTGGAAGTGGAGCAATAAACGTGGTAGAGAGAGTTTTAGAGTTAGCAAAGTTTTTAGAAAAAGAGAGAAACTAAAGTCATAACGATGGCAACTAAAGCTAACTTTCTTGAAGGCCACTAAGAGTAGACTTTGTTTAGCCTATCTTTTTACATGAAAACCAACAAAAAGCCTAGGTTTTAACCGTAGGATGGAAGAGAATGTCAACTTAAAGATTTTAATGAGGAAAGTAAAACTAATAACTAAGGTGTAACTTCCTCTAAAAATTTATTTCATTCTATTCTTCCCTTATACTTGAATTGCTCTAAGTATCTTCTCTTTATTTCTTTAATCGTAGTTATGTCGTAAGCATTTTTGTCTTCTCTTATCCTAGTTATCCTTGCAAACCTTAAGGCATACCCGCTACTGTAAGTAGGACTTCTTTGAATTTCGCTATATGCCACTTCTACAACTATCTCTGGTCTTACAAATACTGTATGCTCAGTTTCTCTAATTTTCAATTCCTGTAGCCTTTTTGTCATTTGTTTAAATTCTTCATCTGTTAAGCCTTTGAATGTCTTCCCTACGATTTCAAACTGATTCTTTTCTTCATCTAAAGCAGCTAGATAGTAATCGCTTAGCCATCCTGTTCTTCTTCCATAGCCCCAATCAGCACCAACTATGACGAGATCCAATGTATCAGCTGACTTTATCTTAAACCACTTCTTTTCCCTTGACCCAGGTATGTAGTTACTTCGCAGGGCTTTTGCCATTACACCCTCATGCCCTTCTTTTATTGCTTTCTCAAAGAAGTTCTTTATTTCATCAACGTTAGTTGCTATAATTCTTGGAGCAGTAGAAATGTTTCCAACAATATCGTAAAGCTTGCTGGTTCTATTTTCATAGGGCTCATCAACAAGAACCTTTCCGTTAAGGTAAAGAATGTCGAAGACATAAAGCTTAAGTTTTATTTCTTTTATCTTTTTCTGAACTTCTCTTATTCTCCCAAACCTTCTCATAAGCTCTTGGAATGGAAGAGGTTTTCCTTCGCTTCCAACTGCAATAACTTCACCATCTAAGACAGCCTCTTCAGCCCTTAGTTCTCCTCTAACCTCTTCAACCACGTCTGGTAAACTTTCAGTTACATCCGAAAGTCTTCTACTGTATATCCTAGTTTTGTTTCCTTTTTTATGAACTTGAACTCTTGCTCCATCAAACTTTACTTCAACTGCAGTTTTGCCACCATGTTCTCTTAATGGCTCTTCAAAGTCATAAGTCATTTCTGCAAGCATTGGCTTCACAGGCCTAAAGAGTTCTAGGTTAACTTCCCTTATTGCCTTTACACCACCAGTTAAAGCTACTTTTGCAGTTTCTCCTACGTCGCCTAGAAACATGTAAGCACGCCTAACTTCTTCTTCGCTAGAGTTTATTGCATATGCTATTGCTTGTAATAGTAAACCCTCTCCAACGCCGTGCTGCATTTCTCCGAAGATGTTCTTTATAATATATTTTCTTTCTAGTTCGCTTGAATTACTTAGCAATGACTTAAGTATAGATTCTTTCTTTGTTCGTGAGCTTTTTCCGCTTGCATTTGCTATTTCTTCGAATGCCTTCTTAACGTCTAGTATGGAAAGCTTTCTTTGGAACAAAGTTCCTTGCTTCGCAGCGTTCAACGCCTTACTCAGTGTTACATAGCCAATTTCTAGTGGCTTTTGTTCTAAATCTGAGAAAACCTTCCCAGTAATAAGTAAAGTCGAGGGGGCTATTTCTTCAGGTTGTAACTTGCTTAGAAATTCTGCAATTATCTTGATTTTTTCGTTCCTTTTTCTAGTTCTGCTAACCTTATCGCAAACTTTGGCAAGTTCAAGGAACTCCATTTTTCAAGTATCCGCCCTTAACTTTTCACTTGATTAGTTACTTTAAAGGATTTAAAAGTATAAGTAGCCACAGAAGCAAGAATATTTAAGGGGAGGAGCTAACTTCGTTAGAGGACAACTTGAGAGGCTTTAGCCTGAATCAAAGAGAAAAAGAGAAGACTTTTGACGCGAAATTGAACCTGTTATATTGATGGGTTCTGAACTAAAGCGTAACTTAACAAATCTTTAATTTTACTTTCATTTTTAATGTAGTATTTTAAATACAAGTTCTGAAAAAGTTTTGTTATTACTGTTCTTTTGGGCTTAAAGTAAAGCTACAATAAGCATCACCTTTTGCTATGCATTCTTCTTCTATTGCATCAATTTCAGTGTTAAACGATTTGCTGAAAAAGCCTGAGAGAATTCCTCTAAAAAGCTGACTTTCTGGCTGTTTGCTCTTGCTAAACAAGGAGCACTCGAATGAGTTATAAATTCTAACCTTAGCTTCCTTTCTTTCTTCGTTAATGCTTTCAAAGCTAACAATTCCCCATCCTAGAGAAAACGAGTATATTTCAAACAGTGCTAGTTTTTCTTTTACACTTTTTGCGTCGTAGTATTTTTCGTAATACTCAACCAAGTTTTTCCCAATTTCTTTTCCTTGAAGCCAAAGAATTGTCTTAGCTGCACTTATTTCAAGCGTGTTCCTTAAGCCTAAGATTAAGTCTCTAAGAACAACTTCGGTAAAAACTACAGCCCTTCTCTCATGAACTTTTAAAGGAAAATGATAAAGGTCAGCATCAAGTCCATGGGGCAAATGGTCAAAAACTTTTACTTCCTTTACTACGTCGAGCAATCTTACTTGTTCTTCCAGTACTTTCTTTAGGTCTCCTGACTTAATCCTAGAATTTCTAACATCCAAGAAGAGCGAAACTTCTATGTAATCTTCTGAGGTAACAGCATCGCTGTGAATTCCTATTACATTTACGTTTAGCTTTGCCAAAGGAACTAGTACAGACATTAGAGCTCCTGGTTTATTCTTTAGTTCAAGTGAAGTAAAGAGAATCGTTTCATTGCGGTCTCTTACTACTCTTGATAGGTCTAAAGGCCTTAGGTTCTCCAATTCTTTTCTTTTTTAACACTTAAAGCAAGAAATTTAAGCTTTTTTACTAAAGAATTTTGAGTATTTAACCAATTAAAATTAATCAAAACATACTATAAAAAATAAAGATTAACTTGCTTTTCTACTAAGAAGACTTAACGAATAAAAGATAGCTTAAGGTGGGATTGAAGTATAAATTACCGTAACATTGGATATAGTTGGGTTGCTAGTTCCCGTGAACATTCTATAGTACATTAGGGGAGCGTTAACACCTGTAGTACGTGGGTACTGATTCGTACCACTCCAAGTATTTCCATCAGAGAAGGAAGATCCAGAAACAGTACCACCATCGTATAGCATACCTGCTGCTTTTATATAGAAACTGTTTCCTTTACTAACACTTGTACTTTGAAAAGGATAAACCGAATCGTACTCCATAACGCGTCTTGCATAGTCAGCTGTTGTCCATACCCATCCTTGATCTTTACCACTACTCTTAAGCGCTGAGTAAGTTTCATCTGATATAAATATTGAAGAACCAAAACGCTCATTGTACATGCACAACCAGTAACTATAGGTAGCATCATTTTTTGCCCAATAACGATCTCTATGTTGTACGTTTGAAGATGCAAAACTGCCATTTACTATTTTACTATATTTTGTTGAATATACAGAACCCCACTTAACTCTATTTTCTGGGAAAATAGAACTATCCGTATTATTTCCATTTATCATACCAATGAAAGACGAATAGTTTAAGGAAATGCTATTTAGCCACTTCCCCGTGAAGGTCCATGTAAAGTAGTTCACGTTGTAAGTTACTGAAATAATTTCCGTATGAAGTAACTCATTGTATATGTAATTATGCTCAAAATTTCCTGTTTTAGTATTATATATAACGTCATAAACAGTAGTAGAATTTCTAAAAGCGTACATACGTAGGGGTCCTGGTTCTGGTACTACCCAATTATCCCAAGGTAACCTCTTTGGGAACCAGTACCCACCAGGAAAACTTAATATGTCGTACCCAAAGAGAGTATATTCAGTATGATGGCCACTTTTATCAATTAAACTTATACTGTAGTCGACTTCATAGCTTCCAGAAACTGCCATAAGCCTTAAGGTATAAACTCCGTTGGAAATATCCCAGTATTTTGGATTGTACGCGATGTTTATTTTCGGGCTTGGCGGTGCTACGTCGCAATCTGAAAGCCAAATTATTCTTACTTTTTGTGTCTTAACGCCTGGTGGATAGTTAACCAAGAATACAATTTTAGAACCTCCGAGTAGCCTTCTTCTCCATTCTGCATACTTGAATGTTGGAAGAGTATAGTCTTTCGTCCATAGTTCTGTTTGATATGAAGCTTCTGCGAAGTTGCTGTTTGGCCCATTAGTTGTAACATAAACTTTTATCTGTTTCACTGGAGGAATTGGTATTGGCGGAGAGTTCCCAGAAATTGAATTAAGTGGCCAACCAAACCAGTAAATAGTTCCATTTGGAAGAAGCTCAAGAATGTACGTTTCGTATTTTTTGTTAGCATTGTTTGGATAAAAACTTTCTATTGCGTTCTCGTCTATTGTATACTCTATTCCACAGTAACTATAAGCTTCTACTATTATACCTCTGTTATCTTCAACTTGAACAAGAGTAAAATTATAGTAGTAGTTCCAAAAACTATCTCTTTTTTTATTAGCACTTTGAGAATTACTTTTATCATAAAAATCCGGACTAAATGTAACACTGTAGTTTCCGTTTCCAAAGTAGCTTAAAGTTACATTTGTTTTCTTCCATGGAAAAACACCACCAGTAGCCGTTGGGTCAAAGTACCAAACAGCTAAATTAGAATTCGTTAGATCGTTAACTGGCCCTTTTTCACTAAAAACTAGTAAGTTAAACGATACAGTACTACTATTAGAATCGCTTCTAATTGGAAGCTGTATTGTAGCATTAAGAAAGACAAGAACTCTCGTCTTCCAACCATAAAACTGGTACTGAGTAGAGTTTGAATTTACGTATAGTGAAGCTTCAATTGCTGAAATTGCTTGGGGAGTATACCAGTAAAGCTTAGTTAAGTTGTAAACATAAATCTCTGGTAAGCTTATACCCCATATGTTCTTACTTGACTGTAGCTTTACCCTATCAAAGCTTGCACTTATGTTTAAACCTTTTGAAGAATAAGTCCTTTGAGCAGCCTTATACCAAAAAGTAAACAGTTGAGAAGCGTTTCGCCTAGGAGAATCTATTTCGGCTGTTTGATTGTAAATTTGAGTAGTTATGGCAAGAATTTTTGTTAGGGCATTATAGAAGTCAATATTCATGCTTTCAACTACTTCTTTATAAGGATAGTAAGAAAATGTTTGAGTTTTAGATAAGGACATATAAGTAAGAACAGCAACAGCTAGAATTGCCAACGCAAAAAATAAAGAAATTATGATAATTATTTGGCCTTTATGGTTGATATATTTCAAAATGTAACTCAATCACCCCAAGCTTTTTGTTAGTATAAATAACATCAGCTGAAGAAACAATATTTGTAACAGAAGAACTTTCACCTATGTTGCTTATCTTTACTTTATTAAGTTGCACTTTTCCAGTTATGTTAAGCACTTTTCCAGGGTCGACACTATAAGTATAGTTGTAAACTGTGAAATTATAGAATAAGTTTGGAGGAACTAAAGAACTAATTATAACATTCATTTGTTCTTCCCAACCACTTCTAAGGTTACCATTTGGCTGAAATATAATATCTTCAACAACATTTCCCCTTATAAGAGTTGTTAAGATGTCGTAAGCTAACCTTTCATTGCTTTCCTTTTGCTTTAGGCTTAGAATGCTTATATCTTTTACCATAGCAGAACCTACTGCCACTGCACCAATTACTATCAAAGAAGCTATTGTTGCTTCAATTATCTTTGTTTGCCCTTTGTTGTTTATTAAAAGCTTCAATACTCACCAGACCTCCACATCGTCAATTTGAACAAATAGTCGTAGGAACCAATCTTAACCAAATTTTCAAGTACTACAGTTTTTATTCCTCCTCCCGGCTTTCCTGTGCAAAAGCTCATTACGTACGGCACTCTAAATGCAACTATGTTATAGTAGTTTCCAGTATACTTTGCAGGAACTAAAAGTAAAGCAACATCTTCTTCTACTGTATGATCGAGTTGATAAACCCTATACTTTTTTGATCCTTGGTTTATTACTTGACCAGCGTTTCCATTAGTTTGGTTAGTTATGTGGTCGGGATATACGTAGATTGGTGGAACAAATTCAAGAGCCGAATTAGTTATCTGGAAAGCGCCACTTGGTATCAAGTCAGAAGGATAAAGTAAAAACAAGTAGTTTCCAAGGGTAGAAGCGTAGAGTAAATTTGATCCATTGTTATAAGCATAGGGCATCATGCTTCTTATTCCATTATACCAAGCCGTTATTAGTACTGTTAAGGCTGCATGTCTTAAATTTTGATTTTGGTTTATTATATTTGAAACCCAAGTAGTTGCACTTATTGTTGTTTCTCCATTCCAGTCTGTTAGAGCAGTTACGCTAGTTACATTATAACTATAAACGTCATTTTGTCCATTGTTCTTTACTATGACTAAAACATAAGTTATTGTTACGTTTGCGTTTGCTGCAGGCTTTCCGGCGTAATTTATCACTTTAACTTTAAACTCCGTTGGTATGTATTCAGGATTTCCTTGTGAACCAACATTAAATGAGTTTAAAGGAGTGTAACTTATGTTAAGAGCGGGTGTAATAGTTATACTAAACTCGTACCTATTTTCTCCTCTTAAGCCTAAAAGTTTCGCAACAGTTTCAGAATCTATGTAAGCTGTGCTTGGCATTGGAAAGCTACTACTGTTTGTTATCCTTAATATTTTATTTAAGTCTAGAGTGTAGGGGATACTGGCGTTTGCTTTTGCAAGACCAAAGGCTTTTAAGTTACTTGCATTAATACTTAAGGCGCTCCCCCAGTCCTGAGGAGTTCCTGTAGTCGAAACGATCTTGTTAAAAGTTGCTACTGCTACATCCTCGAGCTGATGTTCTTTAGCTTCTGTGTTTGGTACGTAGAAGAGAGGATAAAGGAATAAGAGCCCAACTGAAACTATAAAAAATAAGATTATAACAGCGAAAAGATTGTCTACAATAGATTGCATGACATTATTTGTATTTAAAATCTTTATTTAAGTCTTTCGTGTTTTTGTTAATTTTAAGGTGTTCTAGGCTAAAGGTAGAGTTTACGGTAGAAGAAACACGCAAATTTGTAAGATAAAAAGTTTCTTATAGCAGAAGTAGAGGAAGAATTAAAGAGATAGAAAAAAGAGATTCCTAGCATAATACTAGTAAAAATGGTAAAGTATAATCTCGTTTAAACTTAGTTTTTAGTCTCCTTATGGGTTTAACGTTCCAATGCCTGCAAATATTACACCATTTTGCTTGTTTGCCCAAACTACTAATTTTCTAGTTCCAGAGTAAATTTTACTCCTGCAATAAACTGTTCCAAGCGAAGATACTGTAACTGTTCCGCTGAGCTGTATTTGAGTTCCTGTTGTTGCCCAGAGTGGAGCCTTTCCATAAACAAAGCTATTTGTATCAGACACAACCAATACTTCATACATGCCGTTCTCCATTATTATGCTAATAGAATAACCTTTATTGTTAACTTCTGTAGGAATCTGCAAAACAATGCCTAAAGACATGTCGTTATAAGAAGATTCATAGCTTAGCGTAGTTATGTCAACAAGATTTCTTGCTATATAGTTTGCGATATCACTAAACCTAACTTTTTCGTACTCGTTAGTAACATTGTTTGTAACGATTAAGAAGCTTGCTAGTAAGGAAAACATGAGTAAGAAAAGAGCTGAAGTCAACAATGTTGAAGATATGCTTTCAGACATTTTTCATCAGTAAGAAGAGATCTCAACTTCAATTAAAGAAAAGTTTACTATAGTTCCTGAAATTGCTTGGCCATTAAATTGTGAAGGTAAATTAAGAGAGTAACTTTGTTGGTTGCTTCCTCTATTTACAGTAAAAGCTAAGGAGTTTATTCCATCAAATTGATTACTACTAAAAGAAATATCTTTACACTTTGCAACAACCTTTAAGGAGCTTCCGCTACCGTAGGTACTTCCTCGAGTTAGCTTTATGTATGAGACTTCCACCACATTGTATAGCTTAAATTTAACATTACCATTTTCTATGTAGCTATAGTTAAAAACTCCTGAGTATGTAACCATTATTCTACCAAAGTCAACAACAACATAAGCACCGTTACTTTGCACCTCATAAACCCATCCCAAAGGTAAGACTTTGTTTGAACCTATTATTAAATAATTTGTGGATATGTCGTTTAAGCCAATACTAGACCCTAAGTCTTGTGAAGTTGGCCTTATAAGTCTAAAATTGACTGTTCCTACTAGTCGTCCTCCCATAAACTTTATTAAGCTAGCACCAGTGGGATCACTATACAAAGTTTTACCACCTGCAGTTATTGTTATTTGCTCGCTGTCTGAAACTAAATAAAGTGATCCTGCTCTTATGTAAATTGGAACGTAACCAGAAGAGCCTTCAGAATTTGCAACATTTTCAATTAATAAGGTTAATTTTTCAAGAGCAGATTTTGCTGATTCATACTCACTAAGCTCACTTTGGTACTCTAACACGTTAAAAGCAAAGTAAGTAGTAGCAATAACAACAGTTAAGGAAAATGAGATAAGGACAACAGCTTCCACAACTGTTTGTCCTTTCTTGTTCAGCTTCAACTCAGTAAGGTTAATTTAGCTAAACCCCTATATTAACTTAACTATTAAGTAATGCAGAGTGCCTAAGTATGAAAAAATTTAGCTACCGAGCGAAGAGATTGCTATTGCTTTGTTTACGTACGGAACTAGGGCTATTACTATAAGACTAAACAGAACTAAGAATATTGCATGCTTAAAGCCTTGAGATGTTTTTGTAGTGGCAACCTTTCCACTAACTAAACCCATTAAATAGGATTGTACAATTACTGGGGGTAGCAACGCCATGGTCATGCTTCCATAAGGTACGCCAGAGTGTGCTATGGAAAGAATTGAGTTAAAGAAAGCTAGAAGCACAACTATAACTAGAACTAAAGTTCCTGCACCAATGTACGGAATTATTGTCAAAGGTTTCATTGTTTCTGATTTTTCCCTTTCGCTTTGTATCATCGATTCATTAAAGGCTGCTAGCGTCTCTAGAGTTTCTGGCATCCCACCCCCAACCTCAATACTATCTATTAACAAGAAGAACATTGTCTTCGCAAGCCAATTTCTAACACTTTTTGAAAAGGTTTCGTAAACCTTTGAAAAGCTTACACCCCAATTTAGTTGTCTTGCTATCAGCTTTAAGTGTTTGGAGAGCTTTCCGTAACTTCTTTCTGAGAGATTTATTATACACTTTTCTGGACTTAATCCAGATTTTCTAACTTCTACAAGGTCTCTAAGAAAGCTTGCCATTTCATATTCTATTCCTCCTTCCAATAAGTTTATATAAGCCTGGTAAATTGCTGCAGGTATTGTGCCGATTATTAAGGTTAAAGCCAATCCTACTGTAGACTCAAATCCATTAGGTAAATTAAGGTAGTTGCACAATATTACAATTGGGCTTCTCAGTGTTTTAATTAACTCTATGTTTCCTAGAGGCTCGATTATGAACGAAAGAGAAAATATGGTTCCAAGGACAATTAGCGTAGGTATAAAAGTTCCCAAGTAAACTATGTAAGGAGTGTAGTCTTCTGAAGGCTGCTTAAGTTGAGAGATGTCTATAAACCAAAGGAAAACGATAGAAATCAATGGCATAAGAATATAACCGAATAAGAAAAGTGCTGCGCCGCTTCCAAAGATACCCATTGCACCTTCTGGCATTATAGAAGACAGACTTACACCTACTGTAAATATAGAGTATATACCTAAAGAAAATATAATTGCGATTACCATGTAAATTTCCATAATTTGACCCATTCGTTCTCCAATTATCTTTAAAGTTGTAAGGCTCCTTTGAAATAATAATTCTGTTCTCCTCATTAGGAAGTGAACTACGTCACCTCCAACTCTTAAAGTTGAAGCATAACCTAAAAGAAGCTCTTTGAATTCCCTAGAAGGCAAGTTTCTAGCAACTTCTTCGATTGCCGTTACGGGATCTAGCCCTAATCCGTTGACTTTTATTTCAAGAATTTTCGCGAATTCCCTTAAGCTTGGAAGAAGGAAGAACCTTCCTAGTCGAGTTATACTTACATAAGGAGAGATTCCTCCTGTACTCATGACAGCGATGTAAGCTGCTGCAAAGGGAGTCTCGTTTTCTAAAGCAGAAGATTTATCTGCAACTCTAATTTTTGGATAATAAAATAATAGAAGAAAGACTGATGCAGGAATTAACAACACTAAAGGAAGAGTTAAAACATGAACAAAGCCAAGTATTGTTAGAACAAACCAAGAGGAAAATGAAATTATAGCCGAAATTAAAGTAAGAAAAATAACAATGGCACCATAGGCAGGGGGATAAATTCGCAACAGGCCGGCATCGAGGTCTTTTTCAACAAACTTGCCTATTACCTTGCCGAGTGGTTCAAAGAGCCCAAGGGCAACGTCCGCTAAAGACATTAAAAGTTATTTTTAATTAGAACTATTTAACCTTTTCTGTTTTAAATAATTTTAAAAAAAGTCAATTAAAATTAGGAACGCTTCACAGAAATCGACTCAAGAGAAGCTTAGAATTTTAGCTCTCTAAAACGCTCTTTTAACTTAAGCTCTATCGGAAAAAAATGTTTCTAGCTGAGGCTAATTTCTTATGTTTTTAGCTCTCTATGTGTTTCTGAATTTGTTATTACGCAGAACTCCAAGTAGCTTCGGCTTCCACTGCAAGAGAGAGTAGCCCGAGACGTGTACTTTTCTCAAGCTTGTTTATGTCAGCAACGTAGATGCCATTAGGCGTTAATATAGTTAATCTATTATCTTGGACAACTATCGCGTTTGGCAAAACTATTTCCCTTCTTACAACGCCGTTCTCATCCTCAAAAACTACTACTATGTTCGCACTTCTTCTGCCTCCAATTGGAAGAAGTCTGGTTATTCTTTTAATGTTAGCTACATTATACTCCTTAGTTACGTAAGCAGCTATTGCTTCTCTACTTTCTTTATCTAACTTATTATAGTCTTCTACTACTCCAAGCTCGTTGCCTTTCTCGTCATAAAGTATAACCATCTTAGGGTAGGAGATTGGAAAAGGTAGCTTAGCTTTAATGTTACGCAAAGTATAGCCTTCTTTAGTAGATATTTGAAGTGAAGAATTTTCATAGCGTACCGTTATGTTACTAGGGTCTACTAAGTTTATGTAGCTTCCATTTTCTACAACTACTCTTTCTCCTAACAAACCTTTAAGTTCATTTATAATTGTTCCATCCTGTATTTCTATTACTCTGTTTATGTAATTCAATAGGCTAGGACGATGCGAAATTAATATTATAGTTGAGTCTGGAAGGTAGTTTAGTATTCCTTTGATTATCTTTTCTTCTAAGTCAACGGCAACATTCGAAGTAGACTCGTCTAAGAACAGTACGCGCGGCTTTCTAACTAGTGCCCTAGCTATACACACCATTTGTTTTTGTCCTCCAGAAAGCCGCCTTCCTGCTTCGCCAATATCAGTATCGTAAGCTAAATGAAGATCCATTATGAAGTCATGAGCACAACTTATCTTAGAAGCGACTAACACATCTATAGGAGAAGCTTCTTTTAGGCCATGAACTATGTTTAAAGCTATAGAGCCTGGAAGAAGCAGAGGCTCTTGAGAGACCATAACTACTTGACTTCTAAATGAATCTAACTTCAACTTACGTAGATCAACATTATCGTAAAGTATTCTCCCTTCATCTGGATCGTAGAGTCTAGTTAGTAGTCTTACTAAAGTTGTTTTTCCGGAGCCATTTGGACCAACTATTCCTATCACTTCAGCAGGCTTAATTTCAAATGAAATACCTTTCAGTACTGGCTTATCAGAGTAGGCAAATTGAACGTCTTCTACCTTTATGCTACCACCTATTTTTATGTCAACTGCATCTGGAGCTTCTTTCACAGAAGGCTCTACGTTTAGAACTTCGAGGATCTTTTCATATGCTGTTTCAGCTTGAACATAAAGCGCTGATATTTGGCTTAAGCTGCGAATTGGAGTGTAAACTTGTCCTACGTAGCCTAAGAATGCAACTATGGTCCCTATTGTTGCTTCGCCATTTAGTACCATAAAGCCTCCAAAAAGCATTATCAACGTTGACGATAAAGTTAATGAGAAATTCATTGCTGGAAAGTACTCTACGTTTATCTTAGCTAAGTTTATTTGTGCATCGTATATGTCTTTCGCATATTTGTAAAATCTCTTATTCTCTATATCCTCAATTCCAAGTACCTTCACGAGAACTATAGACGATATTACAGAAGTTACATAAGACATAAAATTTGAAGTAACTTTCCACACTCTAAGAAAGGCAAAACGAACTTTCTTCTGGTAGGCCCAAGTTCCAACTATTATTACAGGTATTGGGATTA
>JAAOZO010000200.1 GCA_011605715.1 Nitrososphaerota archaeon
GCTAGAACTTGGTTCATTGAGCACCTTGGCAAAAAGATAGCGATCATTTCCGGGTTTGATTTGTTACGAAGCTATGAAGATCAGGAGAACAAAGTTGTTGCTAGTATAGACTTCAAAAAGGGTGACGAGAACTTAGTAAACATAATCATTCCATATGAACCAAAGTCTATAGTAGTAAATGGAAAAGAGGTTGAAAGTAGCTACGACGGCAAAACGTGGATTCTTTCGTTTAATTTGCCAAACCTTAAGTTTGAAGACATAAAACTAAACTTATCAGAAGATTGGAAATACGAAGAAGAAAACGTTGAAAAAGTTAAAGCCTCAAAGAACTGGGTTAAAACAAAAGATCTTGTTGCTCCCGAATCCTTAGGAATGCTTAAGAATGGTCACATCTGGTACCTTGGAAGATTCTTCGTTGAAAATAAAGATAAGTACAAAGATGGCTTAACGTTACTTGTTCCAAGAGTTAATGACTACGCCTCAGTATTTTTCAACGGTCATTTCTTAGGTTACGTAAAGCATACCGGAAAGTTCAAGGTTAGCAACGAACTCATTAAAAGTGGAGAAAATGAGGTATCTTTGCTGATTGAAAGCACAGGGCATAGAAACGACGGCATACTTCCAGTAAGCAATGGACTTAACGAGCCGATCTTAATTGGCGGTGTAAGTGAAGAAAAGCTTCCACTATCAAAACCACTTTATAAAGTAGTAGAATACGAAGAGTTAGTAACTCAAAATCTTCCCATGGCTTTAGATTACTCTAAGTTCGTTAATAGACCGGAGGAATTAGCTCAACTAAGAAAGCATTTCGTTGACGGCTGGAAAGAGTTAAGCGAAGGAGAAGAAATTAATGCTGGTGGTATAACTTTAATAAAATACTTTGTTGATATTCCAAGCTCAAGAAGAGAGGTAGCCCTTAAAATTTCCTTTGGGGCAATTCAGTGGGGACGAGTTTCAGTATTCGTTAACTCCAAACATATTTCTACGATACCTCTAGCAGAAGGAAGCGTTTCAATTCGTGTAACAGACCACTTAAGACAAGGAGAAAGAAATGAGTTTATGTTCTTGCTGGAAGGTGGAAGACTTAAAATAACTGAAGCTCCATGTCTAGAGTTCTACGATTATGCGATAAAAAACGAGTGGAAGCTACACGAAGGCCTTCTTGGAGAAGAAAAAGGTTGGCATCTTTACGAATTTGATGATTCTTCATGGAGAAATGGAAGCATAAGTGGCATCGTAAGTAATTCAGGAATAATGTGGCTGAGGAAGGATTTCTCACTAGAAATACCAAAAGATACGATTTCTCCAATTGGCCTAAGAGTAAGCTCACTGGGTACCAAGTGTAAAATTTATTTGAACGGCATACTAGTAGGAAGGTATATGAAAATTGGGCCTCAAACGAACTTTTATTTACCCGAACCTTTCTTGAAGGAGAAAAACAACATAACGCTTGTAGTTGAAAATTACGAAAAATCTAACGAAAAAGAAGTTAATGTTCAACTGTTCCAGTACTTTGTAGCAAAAAAGGTAAACTTATCAATCAACTTTTAATTACTTTTCTTTATCCAAACTATTCCTCTTTCATCTACCTTAGTTTGTAAAAAGCCTTCTCTTGTTAAGTAACCTAAGATCGACTTAATGGTTACTCCACTTAAAACTAACGAAGATTCTGTAATGTTAACATTCGCTCCTTTTAACAGCCTGTAAGTTATCTCTTCTGCTGTTAGTCCACTAAAGTTTGATACTTTCTCTTTTATTTCCTCCATTAATTTAATATTTATGTCAAGTACGTCCAATGCTTCTTTGTACTTCATTACAGGTCCATGAGCTATTACTACAATAAAATCTTTTCTTATTATTTCTTTTAGCTTATTTAAAGAAGAGACTGCATCTTCATAGTTAAGGTAGTATGGTACTCCAACTGCAGATATTAACTTATCTCCAAAGAATGAGTCTCCTGTGTAAAGTACTCCATCACTTGTTAAAAAGCCAGCATGCCCTAAGCTATGACCTCTTAAATCTATTGTTTCAATTTCATCTATTTTACTTCCTAACTTAAATGAATTAAATTTTTCAGGTGCGTAGTCAACAAACCTATAAAGTATGTTACTTGGAGTACTTGAACTATAAGTTAGGGCCCTTCTAGTTTTTATGTCTACAAGGGAAGAAATCTCTTGCTCAGATATATAAGGCGCTACATCTTTGCTAAGTGTAGCTAAAGCTGCAACATGATCGGAGTGTGAGTGCGTCAATAAAACTTCAATTTTTTTCTCATTGAAATTCTGCATAACTTCGTTCATTATTATTTTTCCTCTTTCCAATTCAGATCCTGGGTCTATCACAAGTACCTTATCATAGCTTTCGTAAAGTAAGGTATTTGGACTGCCCTTAATCAAATAAGTCCTTTCTCTTATCTTTTGAAGCATTTTTCCTTAAGCTTCTATGCCTATTAATAAAGTTTCTTCTTATCCTCTGATTTCGCAGTACTTCTTCCTGTCTTATAGGACAATGTCTTCTATTTTGTTAATTTAAAGCCAAATATTACTTTGGAACATCAGTCGAAGATGCACTTTGAGGTGCGATAAAACTAGCTTTACTCTCAAGTAAGTAGAGCTCAAACCTTGTTTAGAAAGAATGAAGAGTTTGGTTGTAGTATTATCTTGATAATCTTTTGCATAAGCAATAAAGGTAGGAAAAAGGTGTTAAGTTTCTTCTTTGAAGCTTCATCTTTGTCTATTACTTCATAACTTAAAATGGTTTAAATAGTAAGCTACTTCCTTAGAAAGAAAATTTATTAGATAAACTTTTGACAATAACACGCTGAAAATAGAACTTGGCAACGTAAAGGTGCTAAAGTATGAGTTATACCGTAATAATCGCAGAAAAACCTGATGCCGCAAGAAAGATAGCTGAATCTCTAGCTGATGGAAAACCAAGAGAATTTGAGACAAATGGCGTAAGGTACTATAAATTTACTGTAAACGGAAAAGAGCACGTTTGTATCCCCGCAGTTGGACATTTGTTTACTTTACTTCCTAAAGGAAGAGGCTGGACTTATCCAATTTTTGAATTTGAATGGGTCCCAACTTATCTTCGAAAAGAGAGTTCTTGGACTGAAAAATACCTAAGAAACTTTCAAGACTTGTCAAAAAATGCTTCAGAGCTCATAGGTGCTACTGATTTTGATATGGAAGGGGAAGTCATACTCTATAACATCTTAAAATACATATTCAAAACCAAAGATGCAAAGAGGATGAAGTTCAGTACTCTAACAAAAGAAGAGCTTGTAGACTCTTACAAGAACGCTTACGATCATATAATTTTTCCAATGGTTGAAAGTGGATTAACTAGACATAACTTAGATGCACTTTGGGGCTTCAACTTAACTAGAGCCCTAACTTTGTCTTTAAGAAACAACGGTAGCAAGTTGTTCAATATACTTTCTACTGGAAGAGTACAAGGTCCTTGCTTAGCTTTAATATATGAAAGAGAACAGGAGATAAGAAACTTTAAGCCAATTCCGTACTGGCAGGCAAAGTTAATTCTAGAAATAAATGGAAAACTGTATACTGCAAACTATGAGAAAGAAAAACTTTGGAAAAGGGAAGAAGCTGAAAAGCTAAAAGAAAGCTGTAAATTAACAAAGGAAACATTAGTCGAAGATATAAAGAAAAGGCAATACAAGCAATCTCCACCTGCACCATTCAACACAAC
>JAAOZO010000072.1 GCA_011605715.1 Nitrososphaerota archaeon
AAACAAAAAGCGAAATAAATAGTTTAAGAAATGAAATTAAAGAGCTGAACGATAAGATGGATAACCAATTTAAGTGGTTGATTGGTCTTATTGTAGCTTCATGGTTAATTCCAATCCTTTTAAGATTTTTCTTTCCTTGATATTATTTAGTCCGAAAAAGCAAATTTAAATAGTAAAAATTTAGATAATTCCCCTAGGGTTCGTTATTTTAATTATTCTCTTGACAATAGGAAGATAACTAAAGCATAAATTGTTTTATTAAAATGAATTTATTGTGAGTCGTCGTATAATTATAGACCCTAAGTTAGTAGGTCGTTCTAAAAGAAACTTACGGCAACGAATCTCGTAGGCCTTTAACTAAAATTCTTATTTTTTATTTTAAAGTAAAGCTACATTAAGCTCTTTAAAAGCCTTCATGAAGTTAGTAGCTCGCTTTCGACTACTTCTTCACGTAAAGTTTCATTTATTCTTGTCTGGCGTTTTTAAAGTTTAAAAAGTACAAAAGCTTTAAACTGCCTCTATTGTCTCTTGGTGATAGAAATTGCCAGCAAGGATTAGAGTAGAAATAGAAGATCATATAGAAAAAAAGCATGAGTCTTTAGTACTGGAAGGTGAAGATGCTCGACCTCTAATAGGCTACAAGATAGGCGACGTAATCGACGGCGCAGTAATAAAGAAGCAAGGAAAGTTCAAAATAACTGGTGGCTCTGACACCTCAGGATTTCCGATGTTAGCTGGAGTGCATGGTGCAGCTCAAAGGAGTGTGTTGCTTGAGAGAGGAAGAGCTGCTAGAAAAGCAAAGAAAGGTGAAAGGGTTAGGGTTACGGTTAGAGGAGAAGTAATATCTGAAGAGACAGCTCAAGTTAACTTAGTAAGGATCGAGTGACATGTCTAAGCTAAGCTCTAAAATTCAAAAGCCTTCAATAAACATTGGAACTTTAGGTCACGTTGACCATGGAAAGACATCGCTTGTAAAAGCTCTTACCGGAGTGCTAACAAGTAGACACAGTCAAGAACTTGCTCGAAACATTACAATAAAACTTGGTTATGCTACAATGAATATATACAAATGTAACACCTGCGAACCTCCTTTCAATTACTTTACTTCAAGCACTTGTCCAAAAGGGCATTCATGTGAGTACGTGAGGAGCATTTCTTTCATAGATGCACCTGGGCATGAAGTTCTAATGACAACTATGCTTAGTGGTGCGGCGCTAATGGATGGCGCACTCTTTGTTATAGCTGCAGATGAAAAATGTCCTCAGCCTCAGACGAGAGAGCACTTGTATGCAGCAAAGATCCTTGGTCTAAAAAACCTTATAGTAGTTCAGAACAAAATCGATCTAGTGACTAAGGAGAGAGCAAAAGAAAGTTACAATGAAATTAAGGCTCTCCTCTCGGAAGCTGGTTACGATAATGTTCCGATAATACCAGTCTCTGCAACATTTGGTACAAATATAGATGCCTTAGTGTGGGCTATTGAAAAATATTTTCCAACGCCAAACAGAGACCCAAACCTAGAGCTAAGAATGCCAGTTATAAGGTCCTTTAACATAAATAAGCCTGGTACTTTACTTAAAGACATTAAAGGGGGTGTAATTGGAGGTTCAGTGCAGCAAGGTAAAATAAAAGAAGGCGATGAAATTAGCATCTTCCCTGGAATCATTATGAAGTCTGAAGGTGAAGTAAAGAACGTAGTTCTTGAAGCAAAAGTACTTTCAATAATGTTCGATAGCATGAGCCTAAAGGAAGCAGACCCTGGAGGTTTAATAGCGGTTGGTTCTACGCTCGATCCATCGTTAACAAAAGACGATAGACTATCTGGATCTGTTGTTACTTCAGCAGGAAAACAGATAAGAGTTGCAAAACAAGTGACTTTGGAGATCAATCTGTTTTCTCATTTGCTTGGTACTCAAGAAAAGGTTAAAATTGAACCAATAAAACAAAAAGAAAAGTTGAACATCAACATAGGCGTAGGAATGAGTAGTGGTGAAGTTCAAACAGTTAAGGATAACGTAGTAGAAGTTAAACTTGATAAGCCGCTAGTAGCTGAGCTTGGTCAAAGAGCTGCGATTAGCAGATTAATAGATAAAAGGTGGAGGCTAATAGGCTATGGTATAGTTAGATAGGGCTTTTGTTCTTTCTTCAAAAATTTAGTACATTCCCCAATAGGGTTCTTTCTTTCTTTTGATGTTGTATATTTCTTCTAGTGCTTCTAAGGTGTCTTGGCTTATAAATTGCTGAAGTTTGTTTTTCAATAAGAAAGCATGCGAAGAAGGTATGTCTGAATAAAGTAAATCGCCTTCCTTAACAGACCTTCCAACAACAGCTTCTTTTACTGAAATAGATACTTCTTGTTTTGCAGTAGCCTCTTTTACAGACTCATCTTTAAATCTGATTGACTCTACTGTTCCAATTCTTTCTCCTTTTTCATTCATCAAGGTTACACCTTGCCTAAGTATGCCTTTCTCAACTCTTACGCCAAATATCGCAGGCTTACTTCTTCTAAAAACAAATCCAGGAAGTACTAAAATCTTGCATGGCATTTGAACTGAAGAAATTGTTGCTTCTATGGATGATTTTTCAGTTTGTTCTTTCCATGCAATATAATCCTCTATTATTCTATATATTATTTCTCCAGAAAATATTTTCACGTCCATATCTCTGGCACTTGTTTCAGCTTCATCCATAATGTTTACGTTGAATGCAAGAATTGCCCTTAAGTATCTTTTTTCTGGTGAAGTAAGAGAAGCTTGAATCACGTCCTTTTTAGAAACTGGTCCTATGCCAGCTATCCTTATTCCTATCTTTCTTGTCTGCAGTTCACTTACAATTGCTTCCAGAGCGCCCAAAGTATCAGCCTTTATTACCAAGCCATCAACTTCTCTTTCAAACAAAAATTGCGACGTTTCCTTAGAAAGCTGGTCTAGCAAGAGTTTTTCTTCCTCTTCACCACTGAACACCATGACCTCTGAACCGGCGAGAGCGCCTTCTAAGTTGGGCGCGCTTACCTTCACTCCAGCCGACGCTTTAACAACTTCTACGTAGTTAAACTTGTCTCTTGGGTCTCTCATCTCGTCGAGTGGCTTCGGAACTAACAGTGACCTGATTTTTGTTACTATTGGTCCACTAGTTCCAAGGAGAACTATCTGGTCTCCAACCTTAAATTCTCCATCATACACTATAACGTTTAGTGTTGTTCCTAAACCAGTTTCTTCTGTGACCTCTAAAACTACTCCTTTACCTCGGTTCGAACTTATCTTAAGTGACTCTAAACTAAATGTTTGAACCATTCCAACTATGACTGCTATTAGCTCTGCTATTCCTTCTCCAGTTTTTGCGCTTACAGGAACTATTGGAGCTCTTCCTTTGAAACTCCTCATATTGTAGAAAATGTCTGAATCTATTTGTAAGTTTGAAAGTTGTCCTACTAGTTGGTAAAGTTTTTCATCAAGTGCCTTTCTAACGGAAGGCTCCTGAAACTTTAATGATTCAGAGAATGAAAGCGTATTAGCTTGCTTCCAACCTGAAATTAAGTCTATCTTGTTTGCTGCCACTACAAATGGAGTATTTCTTGACTTAAGTATGTTTACCGACTCTACAGTTTGCGGCATCACGCCAGAAGTAACATCTACCACTAAGATAGCAAAATCTGCAATTGAACCTCCTCTTTTTCTTAAGTTCATGAAGGCTTGATGTCCTGGAGTGTCTATCACTAGAATTCCTGGAATTTTTACCCTTGAAGCTACTTCAAAACCTCTTATTTCCTTAACTATGCTAACTAACGTATCAAAAGGTAAGTAAGAAGCTCCAACGTGCTGGGTCTAGGACTCTCTTAGAGAGTTATCCCCCCAGCTTCCCTTTTTGCTACAACAGTTCCTCTTATCTTGTCTAATAGCGAAGTCTTGCCGTGGTCTACCTAGCCCCTTAGAAGGAATGGCCTAAGACCACGACAATGGGTTCTCTAATTTCCAATTTTGATCACCGACTCATGAAAGACTTTTAACTTTAATAAATGTTAGCCCTATAGCTCGTTGTAATTTTTACAAAAATAAAGTTTAAAACTTTTTAAAACAAAAATTTTTATGAAATGTTTCTTACTTCTTTGCAGAACTTTTTACCCACTTTACCTTTCTTGGGTTTCTTTTTAGTTCAAGAGCATTCTTTTTGCACTTAGATGAACAAAACCAAAGTAATGCGCCATCGTTTCTAACGAACAGTAATCCTGTTCCTGGCTCAATCTGCTTGCCACAGAAAGAACATTTTCTAAATATCGGCATTCCTACCTCACCCTTCTTGCTTCTCTTTCATCTTCCCTTAGGCAAAGAATTTCTCCAACTTTTACAGGGCCTCTTACGTTTCTGAGTATAACTCTTCCTTTGTTCCTTCCTTCTAAGATTCTTACCCTAACTTGAGTAACTTCCCCTGTAGCACCAGCTCTTCCTAGAACTTCTAAAACTTCCGCGTGAATACATTCGTCTTCGATGCTCATTTTTAAGTTTCACTTTAGCTTTGCTTTAGTTTGTTTATCTTTTCAATCAATTCGTTCATCTGATTCTCAGCTTGTCCAGGGTTTTCGATAGCAACACACGCCGCAGGTACTGATAATCCTACTGCACTTCCAAGCGTTTTCTTACTTGAAACCGTTAAATAAGGTACCTTTCTGTCTCTACAAAGTAAGGGTACGTGAAGAACTATTTCCACAGGGTCTACGTCTTCAGCAATAACTACTAGTTTGGCCACTCCTCTTTCTATAGACTTCGTTGTCTCATTGGTGCCTTTTCTAACTTTTCCTGTCTGAGCTGCTAGTTTTAGTACTTCAAGCGCTTGCGATTGTAATGCTTCTGGTGTTTCATACTCTGCAGTTGCAATTTTTCCCATTTTCCACACCTCGACACCTTCAGCACTTTGCTGAACAGCTTATTTAAACTTACCTTTTTAAAAGATTCACAACTAGTTCAACAATTCCAAAAAGGTTTTAAAAAGAACTTCGAAGTCTTTAAAAATTCGTTTTTCCCAAAAATTTCATAAAGAATAGTATTCATGCTAAAATGAGTGCATTAACCTAGTTTAAGGTTTGTTCTATTGTTTTAGTTTATAAAACCAGAAACTTGTTAGACCTAAGTTAATTAAGATAATTCACTGTGATAGCAACAGGTATTGCAATAAATCTTGCCAAAAAGTATGATTTTAAGGCGTCAGCTTTATTTTGTCATTAAGTCTATGAGGGCTCTAAGGGCTAGAAGAGTTGCCCTTTCAAAATTCTCTCACAGCAAGTATAGAGTTCTTCAATGATGAATCTCAATAAAGAGTGTTTCACATTTTAACTAAGAAGGTCTATGGGCTTCAAGAGAATTAAGTAAGGAGCTTAGGAAAAGAAGATAAGCGCTTACCACTGTAGTTATAATCATTCATTTAACACTAAATTCTTTCAGGATCTTCTCAAGTAGAGGTTTTATTTTTGGAATCTCCTCTTTAGTTGTTTTCCAAACCATTCTTAGATCAACACCAAAATATTCATGAATAACCTTATCTCTCATTCCAGCCATTTCTCTCCATGGTACTTCAGGATAACGCTCTCATACTTTGTTCGGTAGTATCTTTACAGCTTCTCCGATGATTTCTATAGCTCTTATAGTAGCATAAACTGTTTTCTTATCTTTTGCAAAATCTTCATAATCTATATCTCTTACAAAGTCTACGGCATCGTCCATAGCTTCAATTATATCTTCTATGTAAACCAAGAACTCCTTTTTATACATCTTCTACTTCCTCTAAAACATGTTTTCTTATTCTTGGCTTTAAACTGTCTTTTTCAACTAAGTCAACTTTAATTCCTAATTCATCACTAAGGTAATTTTCTAGTCTAATGAAGTCTAGAAGGCTTAAACTTTTAGACTCTTCAAACTCAACTAAAACATCAAGGTCACTTTCTTCTTTTTCTTCCCCTCTAACATAAGAGCCAAAAACTCCAATTTTCTTCACTCCATACTTCTCTTTCAGCGATGGTTTTATTTCTTCCAGTTTCTTCTTTATTTCTTCCAGCCTCTTCATTCTTTCTATTTTATCAAAACCAGAAGTTCAAAATTAAATAGTTTTTCGTTTCTTTTCTATTTGACTTTCTAAACTAATGCAATTTCTATCATAGTGTTGCTCATTTAAATGTATTCAGAAAGAATTGCTATTTTTGTTCTTTTTAACGAAAATTTTCAGTAGCCTTC